>JALHVH010000196.1 GCA_022867105.1 Candidatus Aminicenantota bacterium | reverse complement strand
GGAGATCCTCGAGACGGAGATCTACCTGGGCCTCCAGGTCCGGGTCCGGCCGCAGTGGCGTGACTCCGAGGACGTCCTGGACCTCATCGAGGGGCAGAAGGGCTGATTGACAAATCGGCCCCAAGATGCGAAAAGTGTCTGCATTCCAACGGACGGTGAGTGTAGCTCAACCTGGGTAGAGCATCGGACTGTGGATCCGATGGTTGGGGGTTCAAATCCCCTCACTCACCCCATCTCCTTTAATCGGGGACACAATACCAATTTCCGAATTTCATGAATCTCCTCAGGGAAAATCCCCGGAAATTTTAATTCGGAAATTGGTATCGTGTCCCCGATTTAGGGTTTATTTCTTGACCGAATCGTCTTCCTTCATCCGGAGCGCCTTGTAGAGGTCGCGCCGTCCGGCCTTGTCGCCGTCCATGATCTTCCGGGCGTACTTGGCCACGGCTTCAGCTTTCGCGCGGGGCACAACCACGACGCCGTCGCCGTCGGCGACGATGACATCGCCCGGCATGACCAGAACGCCGCCACAAACGATCGGCCTGTTGACGGATTCGAGCTCGTTTCGTCCGGGCCGGATGCCGCGTCCGACCTTCTTCAGGTAGAGGGGAACGCGCTGGGTGATGATCTCATCGGTGTCCCTGGCCGTGGCGCTGGTGACGACGCCGACGCAACCCTTTCCCTGCCACTCCAGGATGTTGTAGGAGCCGATCGAGCCGACGTCGGCATTCGGAGCATCCTCGATGACGAGCGCCGTGCCCTTGCGGATGAGATCCATGTAGGCCTCTGTGGAACGCTTTTCGTACCAGTTCCCTGCCCAGGTGTCATAAGCTTCGACGGTCATCTTCCCCGCCGGCGCGTCCTGGGTGGGCACGTACCTGGCCGTGACCGCAATCCCTACGAAACGGTGAGTGAAGTGCTCCGTGTCACGCCACAAGGAATGGATCTCCGGGTCCATAAGCCCGATGTTCTGGAGGCCGACGGCGTCCATGCCGTCCGCGACGTCCGATACGCGCAGTCCCTTGAACAGGGCTAGCAGCCTTTGGTCCTCGACTTCGAAGTAAACCTGGGTGGCCAAGAGATTCTTGCCGGCCCTCAGGGCCTCGGCGCCGGGGGCCTTTTCCTGCGCGGCGGTCCCTGCAGCCAGGAAGGCCGCGAAGGGCAGGATGACGGCCAAGCCTGTGACATAACAGCGGATCTCGTTAATTTTCATACTCTGTCCTCCGTGGTCGTTTAACGTTCACCATCAGTCGAAGAACGGGAAGAGCTTCCGGATCTCCGCTTTGTCCGGGCGCCGGCCGTACTCGCAGATCTCGAAGGCCTCGGCGTATTGAACCCTGGCCGCCCGATCCTCCCCGTACCATTCCTCCAGGCTTTTACGGAACCTATCGGCGACGCTCCGGCTTCGGTCCCGGAACCGGTTTCTCAGGAGCTCCCACCTCGCCTTCCGCGCCCCCTCATCCTTGGGGAGAAGGTCTTCCGACCCGCTCACCCCGCCCTCATAGAACTGCGAAACCATGCCGAGCAGGACGTCCAGCTTCTTATCCATGACCGCGTCGATGTCCACCGCGATGTCGGCCTGGAACGGGTAGGGTTTCATGAAACGGTCGGGCGCATAAAGGAAGACGGGGTTTATCTTGAGGGCAGGGACCTCGGGCAGATACTTGGGCACCGTGACCATGTAGGCCGTGTCCTGGACGAGGACGCTCGTGTATCGGTGATCGGGATGATAGTCGTTGGGCCGGTGAGTGATGACGACGTCCGCCTTCCATTCGCGGATCAGCCGGGTGATCTTCGCCCGGTTCTCGAGCGTGGGCAGGAGGGCGCCGTCGTGGTTGTCGAGGATCTCGAAATCGTAGCCGATGAGCTTCGCCCCGTGCTCGACCTCGGCCTTCCGGCGCGCCGCGAGGGCGGGGCCGGACTCCTTCCAGTGGCCGATGTCGCCGTTCGTAGCGCATACGAACTTGACGTGATACCCTTTGGCGATCCATAGGGCGGCCGTCCCGGCCGCGCCGGATTCGGCATCGTCCGGGTGGGCCCCGATGCAGAGGATCCGCGGTTTCCCGTCGTCCGCGGCGAGCGGTTGGGACGACGCCGTCCGGACGCCGATCGCAATGAACATGATCGGAATGACCATGAAGAAATATCGCTTTTTCATCCGACGATCCCCTTTCTGATCTCGCATCATAAACTTTTTTTTGTCCTCTTCAATCTTGTCTGGCTGGAAATAATTGACTTGGTTCGAGTCTTAGTCCCCGAGGGCGGCGGCGTAGAGATACCAGGCGGCGTGGGGCAGCCACTGCTCCGCCCACCTCCAGTCGTCGTCCTTTCCGGTCACGGAGAAGTGCAGGTTGAGGTCGATGTCCGCCTCGTCCTTGTACCCGCCCGTGATCCCATTGACGATTCCGCCCGGGGCATTCGTGTATTCGTAGGACTCGAAGAAGATGTACTGGGGGTTGTTCCTCCCGCGGCCCTGGAGCATGCAGGCGTCGAACGGATTGAGGCCCAGGATCCAATTCAGCTGGTCCCGGCCGAAGGCCCGGTACTTGTCCGCCAGGTCCTTGTCCGCGGCGCATAGCCTGGCGGCGCGCTTCGCCGCGGCGGCCATCGAGCCCAGGCGGGCGTTCTCGCCCTGCCACCAGGGAGCCGTCTCGGTGTCGTGGGGGAAGAAGAAGCTCGTCCTCCGGGCGCCGTTCTTGCTCTGAACGAGCTGGCGGCTGTAACCGAAGGGATTGGCGACCTCGGCGGTCACAGCGAGCTCGAAGGCCATGGACCTCTTCACGGCATCGACGACCTTCGCCTTGGTGGCGACATCCGCGATGTCATAATAGTCCGCGAGGGCCACGACCGGCAGGCCCGCATCGGCCGGATGGAAGAAGGGACGGTCCTTGTCGTCGGCCCGCCAATAGTCCGCGGGGCTCGCGTCCGGCATCAGTCTGGCCATGAGGCTCGCGGCCCGCTGGTCCGCCGCGGCCTTGTAAACGGGCTTCTTCGTCGCCTTGTAGAGCTCCACGGCGGCCGTCAGGGCGCTGGTGTCGTCGAGGATGTTCTCCTTCCCGTCGTTGGCGTAGGAGAGGTTGTTCTTCTCGAGGAACGCGAACGCGTCCTCGGCGGCCTTGAGGTAATCGGCAGCGGTGAAGTCCCCAGAGACGGGGTACGTCGCGGCCATCGCCAGGGCGGCGATGGACACGCCGGCGCCTTCCCGGAAGCCCGCCTCGAAGGCGGCGTCTCCCTTGATCTTCTCCCTTCCGTAATCGCGGACCTTGTCCTTGGTTTCCGGGGTCAGGATGATGTGGCGCTCCGCTTTGGCCGATATGATGCGGTCCTCGGGCTTCTTCTCGGGACCGCGGCCGGAGACCGTGATATAGAAGGACCCGTTCGGATTCTTCATCCGCACGAGATAATCGGCACCGAACATGGCCTCGTCGAGGAGCCGCTTCTTGTACTGCTTGAAATAGGGGTTCCCGCTCGCCTCGAGCTCCTGGAAGGACTTGAACAGGCTCCAAGCGGACATCGAGATCTGCTGGGGGTTGAAGTACGTGGAGAACGAGAGGTGGGACATGTGCTTGCCGTAGTCCCCCGTCGCGTCGAACCACCCGCCGTGGGCGTCGATCATCCCGTCCTTCCCGTCGAATTTCAACTTCCGGTCCGCCTTGTCCCAAAGGCCGGAGCTCCTCTGGCCCTTGAAATAGTAAACGACATCGGAGAGCGTGTTCCGCTCCAGGACGTTCTTCTGGACGAGGAACGGATAGGACCGGATGGTCCCCTTGGCGGAGGAGCACTCGATAACATAGGTCCCTTCCTCGAGGACCGGCGTGAAATCGATCGTCCAGAAGGTCCAATCCTTCCACTTTTGGACGGGGCCGACGGATTTGGGAACCCCGGAGAAGACCTCTTTCTCCGTCCCGAACTCCTTGATCTTGAAGGCGTCGAAAGCGTCGCCCGGCTTGCCCTCGATGACCGCCCGCTTGGGCCCGGCCGGATCGTAACCGACCTGGTTGATCAGGACCTTGGCCGTCTGGGCGAAGCCCGATGAAACCAGGATAGCGCAAAAGAGCAGCGCCGTGAACGCTCGGTTCTTTCTCATGATCGTCCTCTCCTTCCCGGCGAAATTAAAATCGTCTTCGTCATTCTACTTTTTCCCGCTATAGAATGAAAGAGCGCTCCCTTTTATTATTCCAATACAGGTAAGCCGGGACGCCGAGGAGGATGATCAGGAGTCCGGCCATCGACTGTTTGAACTGGTTAATGACCGTGTTCACGGAGATGAACACCGCGGACAGGATGAACAGGACGGGCGTCACCGGGTAGCCCCAGGTCCTGTATGGACGCTGAAGGTCGGGTCGTTTGCGCCTCAGGACGATGACGGCTGTTATCGTGAGCCCCATGAAAATCCACAGGCCGAAGATCACATAGGTGTAGAGCTGCTCGAAAGTCCCCGTCAGGCTGAGGAAAGCGCTCCAGACGCCCAGGGCGATGATCGCGAAATGGGGGGTCAGGAACTTCGGATGGACCTCGGCGAGCTTCCGGAAGAACAGGCCGTCCCGGGCCATGGCGAAATAGACCCGGGGGCTCGTCAGGCAGTGGCCGTTGGCGGCGCCGGAGATCGAGAAGAGGATGATGAAGGCGATGAGGGAAGCGCCTACGGGTCCGATGGCGAAATTCATGGCGTCGGCGGCGACCCGGGCGGAACCGGCGATGGTCCCGGCCGGGAAGGCGTACAGGTAGGCCAGGTTGGCCAGGATGTAAAGGGTGATGACGAGACCAGTGCCGATGAAGATGCCCAGGGGAAGGTCCCTCGTCGGGTTCCTGAGCTCGCCCGAGCTGAACGACGAACTTTCCCATCCCTTATACGCCCAGAGGGCGGCGACGAGGGCCACGCCGAACTTGCCGACCAGGCCCAGCGAGAACCGTCCGGGCGCCGGCGAGATGAAGTTCGTGGCGTTCCCCTTGGCAAAGACGAACACCGTGACGCACAGGCCGGCCAGGGCGGCGAACTTGATCGACGTCAGGACGTTCTGGAGCAGGGCCCCGCGCTTGACGCCGAAGATGTTGACCGTGCACAGGACGGCGATGAGAGCGACCGCAGCCGCCTTCGCCCCGAGCGGCGAGAGCTTGACGAAATAGGGCAGGTACTTCGTCGAAAAACCCACGGCCAGAGTGGCGATCGTCCCCGAGTCGATGACCAGGAAGAGGGCCCAGCCGAAAAGGAAACCGGTGAGCGGCCCGTAAGCCTCCTTGAGATAGACGTACATTCCGCCCGCCTGAGGGAAAGCGGCCCCGAGCTCAGAGAGGGACAGG
>JALHVH010000195.1 GCA_022867105.1 Candidatus Aminicenantota bacterium | reverse complement strand
TCAACTTCTTCGAATCCTCGAATTTCCCGGCCGACGGGCGCGCCGTCGATGCGCAACTGACCTCGGTCGCTGGTATTGGCCATGACCAGAACGCCGACCGTGGCTCCGCTTTTTATTTTCCGGGAGGACGTGCCGATGCCGCCCTTGAAGCCGAAGGATGTCATCCCGGTCCCGCCTCCGACCGCGCCCTCGACCACCGGTCCTCCCGCGGCGTTCTCGATGGCGGCAAAAACGTCCTTTGCGGAGATGGGGCGGCTCGGCGTATCGCTCAGGAAATCATCAAAGCATTCGGCCACGACCGGATGGACGGTCCCTCCTGAAAGCCCCATCCTCGGGTTCGTCTTCCGGAGATAAGCAGAGGCGGCGCTCTGGACAATGCCGACATTGTAGGTTCCGGTCAGGAAGATCGGAGTCGCGAGAAGCCCTGTCTCTTCGATCGCGGCCAGCCCGGTTATTTCTCCCCAGCCGTTAAGCCCGAACGAAGAGGCGAAGAGACGCTCCTCATAGATATTGCCTTCGTGGGGCAGGAGGACGGTGACCCCGGTCCGGGCCGCTCCCTTGCCTTTACCCTTGATGATCGTCGTATGGCCGACCCTGACTCCCCGGACATCCGTGATGGCGTTGAAGGGTCCCGGGGCCAGGTCGCCGATGATAATGCCCAGCTCCCGGAGCCTTTTTCGCCGGCCGTCGTCCGCAAGCTCGGTAACGGACAAAAGAGGAGGGGCCGAGGGGAGGATGGCCGCCCCTGCCAAGGTGGTCTTCAGAAAATCACGGCGGTTCATGACAGCCTCCTTCAGCTCCCGGGATAACCGCGCATAGAGCTTAAAATATCTTCTCTAAGGGAGAAATTCAAGAGAAAAAGCGCCCCTTGGAAATATTGTCCGCTCCGTTCACGATCGACCTGACCGATGCGGCAGGGCTTATGGGCTTGAAGCGGCTGGATAGCTTGGGCTGGAAATAAGCGGGCCTGCGGCCGGGCAAACGGGGACCCCGCTCATCCTTTTATTTCGCCTCAAGGAATGATAAAATGGCCTTGGTTTCATCAGCAATGATCGCAGGAGGAATTCCCATGAGCATGAAACACCGTTTCCATTCAACCGTCCCGGCCATCGTGGCCATGTCTCTCTTTTCCTCTTTATCCATCGCGGCCCCTCCCACCGCCTCGCCGGCCGCAAGCTCCTTCCAGGAATCCTTTGCCTCCATCAAAGAAGTCCCGCCCTTCGCTTACTGCTGCATCGTCCACAAAGGCCCTATATCCGACATAAGCAACGTCATTGGTCAATTGATCCAGGCCATGCAGGAGCAGAACATCTTTTCTGCGATCCGCGGGCCCATGGTGGCAGTATATTACAATACCCAAGCGCCTGCCGACTCCCCGGACCTCGCCTGGGAGGTCGGGTTCATCGTCACGGAACAGACGATGCCCCAAGCCCCGCTCATCAAGAAGGTCTGGAGCCATAACACCGTCGCGGCGACCACGCATGTCGGGCCCTACCGACAAATCGGGGAGACGATCGAAAAGCTCGTGGCCTGGGTCGGCGCCCAGGGGTACGCCGCGAACGATCCCCTCCTGGAGCGATACCTGAACAGCCCCATGCAGGTCAAACCGCAGGAGCTCCGCACCGAAATCTGGATCCCTATCGTCAAGAAATAGGTCCGAGCGGGCGGAGCTTCCTCCGCCCCTTCGCTATAGCTCTTTGGGCGGAAAACCCTTTCCCCCTGCAGAAAGATTCTAAACTCCCGCTGCCCGTAATCATGAGATCAAATCTGTTATGAACGCGATAATGACCTGCTCCCCTTAAATCGGTCCAGGTATAATGAGAGAACTCGAAAGAATGAGCCTGCCGCACCGGTTCCGGCTCCGGCACTGTTCAAGCGAGCCGCTCCCGGATATAATGGCGGTCGTCGGGGGACGGGCATTTCTTGCCTGTCCAGTCGATCCCGAGGACGCATCGGCATGTTCCTTCTGAACGAATTGATTCTCTCGTCACCACTCGCCATCTACACGTACATCCGCGTCCTGAGGTTGTTCTCGCGGAACGTCGCCAGGATCGTTTTCACGGCGGGTTTCGTCGTCCTCCTCGCGGGCTTTCCCGTAGCAGAAACCCTGTCCCACCGCGGGGCCGGCGGCTTAACGAAGGTCGTCATGATCGCCGGATACGACGCCCTGCCCCTGCTCCTGTATCTTGTCCTGACCGTCATCCTGTCCGATCTCACGATCGCCGCGGCCCGCCTGCTTAAAATCCTCTCCCGCGAGGCGGTCCGCAGCCCGCGTTTCCGGCGCTTCCGGCTTGCCGCCGCCTTGATCATCCCGGCCCTGGTCGTCGCCGCCGGAATCACCAATTATCACCACCTCAGGATCAAGGAATACACGATCGAGGTTCCCCGGAGATCCTCGTCTGCAAAGGAGCTGACGATCGCTTTCGCCGCCGATTTCCATCTCGGGACGATCACGGCCGGCCGTTTCCTGGAGAGGTTCGTCGATAAAGTCAACACCGCGGCCCCCGATATTGTCCTCATAGGGGGGGATATCCTGGAAGGCGACCGCCGGGACGAGGACACGGGCAAGTTCGAGGCTCAGTTCCGGCGTCTTCACCCGAAGTACGGGGTTTACGCGGTCCCGGGGAATCACGAGGGACATGGCGGCGGCAGGACGGATTTCTTCGAGCGGTCAGGGATCAAACTATTGGAGGACATGGTCGTGAAGATCGACGACGCGGTTTATCTGGCCGGCCGCAACGACGCCCATTCCAGGAACCGGAAGCCCGTCGCCGATCTCCTGCGGGATACGCCCGGCGACCTGCCGGTGATCCTCCTGGACCATCGTCCGACCGACCTCGAAAATGTCAGCCGCACGGGCGCCGATATCCAGCTTTCGGGCCATACCCATCACGGGCAGCTCTTTCCCATCAACTGGATCACGAACCGCGAGTACGAGCTCAGCTGGGGACATATCAAGAAAAACCGGACGCACGTCTTCGTGACAAGCGGCGTTCAGCTTTGGGGCCCGCCGGTCAGGACGGCCGGTTCCTCGGAGATCCTTCTCCTCCATGTCCTGTTCAAAGAACCGGCCGGCGGAAATCGTATCCCCTGAAAAGCGCGAGGACTCACGGCACGGCCGCCGGTTGTCCATCTCATGTTTATTACCGTCCGCTCCGGATGCCAAGGACGATAGACTCCCGCCCAAGCGAGAAAATGGCCAGGTAGGCGCGGACCGGGCCCTACAGGTGGATTTTCACCCCGATGAAGAAGCCGAAGTGCGAGAAATTAACCTTGGTGACGATCTGGGGCAGTTCGGGCAGGTTCGATTGATCGCTGGCGATCGTCCGGGATAGATTTCCGAATTGGCCTTCGTAATTAGCGGCGGGGACGAGTTTCCAGACGTATTCCTTCTCAGGGGCGAAGTCATAGCGGGCCGAGGCGATCAGCCCCACGGACGGGCCGACCATCTGCTCGAACTCGAAGCCGATATTGCCTCCGAATATCGTCTGGCGCCCGCCCGCCTTGATATCCAAAAGATACCAGTCCGCATAGGTGGTTGTGATAGTGTAGATGTACGGCCAGATTATGATCTGGTACGTGCTCTGCGAGGCGACGCCATACCCGGTTTTGGTCTGGTGGAAATCCGCGTTCGTTAGGAAAAGCGTTCCTCCCGCCTGGATGGTCAATAAGGAGCGTTGGGCGAGCCGGAAACGCAGGCAGAGGTCCAGGCTGAGCGGGATCGAGGAAACCGATCCTGTCGAGGTCCACTCCGTCGAATCCGAATTCTGCGCGTAGGAGGGGAACTTCCAGGTGTAGGTGTAGGCGGATTTGACGTCGATGCTGCTCTTGGGCAGATAGGCGGCCGTGAAATACAGGCCGAACTTGTCGGAGAAGAAATACCCAATGCCGAATTGCCCCCCGAAGACCGTCGGCTTCCGCGACATTGTCAGCGTTCCGTTGTCACGGACGATGTCCATGTACGAGTAGGGCGGCGTCCGGCTAAAGGTGGAATCACCCACCTTGGCGTTCATCGAGATATTTCCGCTGAAGGTGAGGACCAACCCCTTGAGTTTCGAGGCCGGCGCCGGTTCAAGCCTTGGAGCCTGTTTCTCCGATGTTTCCAATTCCGGTTCAGCGGCCTTTTGTTCCACAGCCTCCTTCTCTTTCGTTTTTTCCTCCTCGGCCGTTTCTACTTCGACAAACATCTCATGGATGTAGCCGACAACGGAAATTCCCACATCGGTCTGGACGGCAACCTCGTACCAATCTCCGACCTTCTTTTGGGCTTCCAGCAGGGTCCCCTCATCCAGCTTGCGGATAATATTGCTTTGC
>JALHVH010000194.1 GCA_022867105.1 Candidatus Aminicenantota bacterium | reverse complement strand
CTTTGGAGCTGTCAAATTCGAGGACGACGCGAGTCGCCTTGTCGCCCGACACGAGGCTCTTACTGCTGATTTCCTTAATCAACGCTTCGAAGCCGATCTTTTTCATCTCTACCCCTTCCGCTCCAGAAGCCGATCGACCTTGCCCTCAATACGAACAAGTGCCTTCTCGGTGTTATCTTTGGATACGACAAGACCCGCGATCGCTTCTCCATGCTCCCGGATCACTTCCCAGGCCTCGTTTGCCAGCGCCGCGGGCGCCGGGCCCGGATTTGATGTTGCCTTTTTTGGGTTCCGCTTGAGGATCACGAGCCAGGTCCCGACGTTGGCGACGATGGCCATCGCCACGGCCGTCCAGGTTATCGCCTGTCCCGAAGATGGTCCCTGTTTAACGGTCTCTGATGCCGCTTGCGCGACGAACATGATAATGGACAGGAACATCATTTCTTCCCCTTCTCGCATTCCCTGAGCTTGAGCTCGAGGAGGCGGGCTTGGCCGAGGGCCTGGAAGTAGCGCGCAAGAAGCGAATCGAAGTCCCTAGCCTCGATGATCCGCTGGATGTTCGTATCCAGCGGAACGAAGACCGGATCCGGGCGCCTACAGGCCGCTGTACTTAGAGATAAGCATAGCGAGAGCGTTATGATCGCCCTCAGCCAGCGCCTTGAGGAACCTCTGTTCATCTTCTTTCCACTCCTTCTCGAAAGTCTCGAGCTTATCTTTCTTGAGCGCCTTGAAGGCCTCGTAGAGAAGATTCAGAATGACGGTAATTGCGGGATCCATTATGAAATCCCCTTAAACGGGTCTACGATGACCCACGGTCCCTTCCGGTAGTCCAGTGGGCGGATCTTGATAAAGGCGTTTTGCGCGATGGCGTCTTCGGTCGTGATGGTCGCAGATCCTCCGCCGTCTGCGCCGATGGCCAGGTTGTTGTCGATCATCAGGACGACGTGCACCGCCCGGCCAGTGAGGTTGAGGTAAAAGGCCAGGCAACCCGCGTAGCCGCGAGCCACCTCGCCGGGACGGAAGATGGAAAGGAGATCGTTTGCGGAGTAATCGAGTCCGGGGGCCAGCCGGCCGACGGCTTGGAGGACTTCGATCACGAGGCCTGAGCAGTCAAACCCTTCCATCGGGGAATCGCCTCCCCAATGGTAGGGCGTCCCGATGAAGCGCTTGGCATAATCCACCGCGACAGCGCGGAGGTAGTCGGCCCGGATAAGGTCGTCTTGCTTCACGCCAATAGTGTGAGGCAAAAAAAACCCGGGTCTAATTTTAGCCCGGAATAAATTTTTATCTTATTGATTATAAGATGATTATGGCCCCTTTTCGATTCCTCTCATCATTTGGGAAAGCGTGGTCCGGTTCCGCTTTTTGATTTTCATGTCGTGAATTTCGGCATCACAGAAATCGCATCCATTTTTTATATGACATTCGACAATTCGTTTCTTGGCTTCTTTAATAGACTGCGGCATCCATCGAGCGCTGCTCAATTCGCCCCATATATACAGGTCGCTGACATTGAGATCCGGACAACCAGAAGAACAAGTTATGACGAAAAATTTGATCGACATTATTTTTTCTCTTCTCTCGTTTTCGCCTCAATCTCATAATCTAGCGTCCTCGGACACGTGACCTTCAGCGTCGGTACGTTCGGCATCTTGCACTCCATCGGACATGCGCGGCATGACGGATACGTTTTATATATCTTGAAATTGAAGCCGATCAAGCCCCGCACTTCATCCCGGTATCCGCTACCGGAATAGATCGGGTGCAGCATGGGCACGGTCATCTCAGCCATGATTTCGCGGTTCATACTCTGCGTTTCGGCTTGTGTTTGGACTTCGCGGCTTTGGACGTGCGTGCGAGAGCATACAGAAGTGAGTAAAGGGATCGTCTTCCGCGTCTCGTTGGGATGAACGAAATCGAGATGGTAAAGCCGGATTCCGTCGGCTCCACTATGGCGCGATCCCTTAACTCTTGCGCTGATATCCCGTCGTGTTCAGCGCTCAATTTGCGGATTGCTTTCATGCCGCGAAAGATGCTGGTCAGGCGTTCAATGATTTCATGTCTTTGCATTTTCCCTCCCTGGTATTCTCCGTTCCGGCTCCCGGCCCGGATGTGGATTGATCTTCCGTTCAGCTTCGGCCTTTTCCGCGGCTTCGGCTGCCTTCCGCGACTTCTCCGCGGCCGTCACGAGCTCGCTGAGGATGACATCCCGGCCTCTGAACCGGACCTCCCGGCTATCCTTAACGTCCTTCGCCTTGTGTCCCCACGGGCGCATAAATCGGGCCGCGTCTTTCGCGCCACCGACTACTTCCAGCTGGAGTTTATCCTTGAAGACTAGGATGATTGAATCAGCGAAGACCTCCAGCTTGACGGCTGGTTTCATGTTCTGATTCTGTTCTGTCACTGTGCGCCTCTTTCAGCTTATTGGCTTAAGTACGAGAATCTCCTTCGGATAAAACCAATTCGTCAATGGATGCCCCGCCCAATATCGAGAATGAGCAAGCCACTGGTTACATTCAACGACCTTGGTTTGAATCGCGGCTAGTTCATAGGGCGAAATGTTCTCATTGGTTCTTGCTACCTCAAGTGTTTGGGCGGTCTGGAGGAACGCCAGAATGTGCGCCCTAACATCCATTCGGCATACCGGAAGGCAAATAAAAAAGACCAATAATGCAAAGGCAAAACAAGCCCCCGCTATAGAACAATCATCCGAATCAAAGAAATGCCCGATAGCGAATAAGACCATGACTATTAACCCTAACCCTAAAATGATAATCATAATGCTGTTCCTTTCAGCCCCGGAAAGGGGCCCGGAGAAAGGAGATTAAAGCCGGACCCCCCGAGGCTCAATAACTTCTGTTGACCGCTTTGAACTTTGCCCCGAACAGCGCGGTCATGATGGCGGTGAGTGTCGGGATGATGGTCTCGGCTGGTAAATTCAGACCGAGGTTCTTGTTTAAGGCCGCGAGGACGACGGCCACGAACGCGAGCCAGAACTTCGGATCTTTCCAGCGTCCGGCCTGAGCGCCGATCTTCTTCAGGT
>JALHVH010000193.1 GCA_022867105.1 Candidatus Aminicenantota bacterium | reverse complement strand
CTTTGGAGCTGTCAAATTCGAGGACGACGCGAGTCGCCTTGTCGCCCGACACGAGGCTCTTACTGCTGATTTCCTTAATCAACGCTTCGAAGCCGATCTTTTTCATCTCTACCCCTTCCGCTCCAGAAGCCGATCGACCTTCCCCTCGATACGAGTGAGCGCGGTCCCGGTACTCTCCTTGAACTCGACGAGACCCGCGATTGCTTCTCCGTGCTCCCGGATCACTTCCCAGGCCTCATTCAACGCCGAAGGGACCGGGCCCGGATTTGGTGTCACCTTCTTTGAATTCCGCTTGAGAATTACGAGCCACGTCGCAACATTTGCGATTAAAGACATTCCCACGGCCGGCCAAGTTGGTTCCATCATTTATTCCTCTTCTCGCACTCCTTGAGTTTAGCCTCGAGGAACCGGGCCTGCCCGAGGGCCCGGAAGTAGAGTGCGAGGAGCGAATCGAAGTCCCTGGCTTCAATGATCCGCTGGATGTTTGTGTCCAACGGGACGAAGACCGGCTCCGGGCGTCTACAGGCCGCTGTACTTAGAGATAAGCACAGCGAGAGCGTTATGATCGCCCTCAGCCAGCGCCTTGAGGAACTTCTGTTCATCTTCTTTCCACTCCTTCTCGAATTCCTCGAGCTTATCTTTCTTGAGCGCCTTGAAGGCCTCATAGAGAAGATTCAGAATGACGGTAATCGCAGGATCCATTAAAAAACCCCCTTGAAAGGGTCGACTATAATCCGCGGTCCCTTCCGGTAGTCCAGCGGGCGGATCTTGATAAAGGCGTTCTGTCTGATTGCATCTTCGGTCGTGATGGTTCTGGAACCTCCGCCGTCAGCCCCGATGGCGAACATGTCGTCGATCATCAGGACGACGTGCACCGCCCGGCCTGTGGGGTCAAGATAAAAGGCCAGGCAACCCGCGTAGCCGCGAGCCACCTCGCCGGGACGGAAGATGGAAAGGAGATCGTTTGCAGAGTAATCGAGTCCGGGGGCCAGCCGGCCGACCATTTGGAGGACTTCGACCACGAGGCCGGAGCAGTCGAACCCGGCCATCGGGTCGTCGCCTCCCCAATGGTAGGGCGTCCCGATGAAGTGCTTGGCATAGTCCACCGCGACGGCGCGGTAGTAATCGGCCCGGACAAGGTCCTCTTGCTTCATGCCCCAATTGTAAGGGATGGTTTTTTTGATAGAGTCCCAAAAGAGTCCCAAGTAGGGGGAAAGGGATGGGTAGGTCGGGCCTTGGGACCGGGTTAGTAGGGGGAATTCCCCTCTTGACAGGTTTTAGGATTCAGACTTTTCGAACGCGACCTGGCCGAATTTTCTAACCCATAATTCGCGTGAACAGTTTTCGCTGGAAAGAGGGATCATCTTCAGCATGGCTAGGTCGGATGGGGTTATTTTATCGAGGACGATACGGACGATCTTGATGTCCGTTTTTTTGAATCCGATCAGGCTGGCGTTCCGACTGTCGGCCCTAATGACGAAATATCCCATGTCTCGAAGGTCGGCAGCCGCCTTTCTCTTCGCCCTGGCAATGCGTCCTTTTATCGGGTCATCTGACACGTCTCTCACTCCGTCCTAATAAATTCTATCAGGCATTTCTCGTGACCCAGTTCCTTGACGATCCGGCCGCCAACGACCAGTTGGGAAGCCGTCTCGTCTTTATATCCCATGCCGCACCAACGACAGATCTTACCTCCCTTGAGGGGATTCAATTGTCCCTTTATTCGACCCTGGTTTGTTCGACTTCTGTAGCCTTGTTTTTCTTTTTTCATGTTCTGCGGCCGCCGGGCAGCGCGAATTTCGGCTCGCGGCCCGGGTGGGGGTTGACCTTCCGTTCCGCCTCGGCCTTCGCTGCGGCCTCTTCGGCCATCGCCCGTTCCTCGGCCGCCGTGACGACTTCGGCAATCAGAATGTCGCGGCTTCGAATGATGATGGTCCGCCCATTCTTATTGGACTTAACCGTGACTGGCCGGCGCGAGGCCATGATGCGGCGAGCTTCTGGCTCCTCGCCCGCGATCTCGATTTGGATCCTGTCTCTCATCATAATTAAAATTGACACCGCGTTTCTCTTTCAGCCCCGGAAAGGGGCCCGGAGAAAGGAGGAGAAAAGCCGGACCCCCCGAGGCTCAATAACTTCTGTTGACCGCTTTGAACTTTGCCCCGAACAGCGCGGCCATGATGACGGTGAGTGTCGGGATGATGGTCTCGGCTGGTAAATTCAGACCGAGGTTCTTGTTTAAGGCCGCGAGGACGACGGCCACGAACGCGAGCCAGAACTTCGGATCTTTCCAGCGTCCGGCCTGAGCGCCGATCTTCTTCAGGT
>JALHVH010000192.1 GCA_022867105.1 Candidatus Aminicenantota bacterium | reverse complement strand
TGCCGGATGTGCCGTAATTGCCGATCCGGAAGGACGTATAGACACCGTTATTGGCGGGGGTCAGGCTGTTGCCGTTCGTGGCCGTCGAGAACGTGTTTTTAACATAAGCCGGTTCGATCTCGCTCTGAAGAGGAGCACGGTCCAGCCGATCGGCATAATAACCTGTGGATGATTCCGGGGTCGTGGCGTTGTATCCGTCAAACCAGTCACCGACCGAAGGAATCGAGCCCAGTATCTCCTTGGGCGGAAGATTGTAGACATCGACCGGAGGCAGTTCGTATTCCTGCTTCATCACAATCCTGTCTTCCGTGCCCTGGAAGATGTCCTCACTTGGAACGCTGATGACCTCGTCCAGAAGGCTGGGGTCGGGGGGGGTGAGTGTGCCAGTCGTATCGTTCAAATAGGCTTCTGCCTCGTCTCCCCCTGCCATGATCGTGCCGTAAATGTCGTTACTTCCGCCGCCGCTCTCGATGGTCCACGTCGCGTCTCCGGGATTTTTTGGATTCGTATCGGAGATGTAAGAATTGGAACCGAAATAGACATCGGGGAGAAGCGAATTCGTCCCGCCGCCGGCGAGCGGAGCCCCGTAGGCCCCCCCCTTCTCCGGGTCAGAATTATAAGCATCGAGGAAGAAGGAATTCCGGATATAGAAATATTCATCGACGAAAAAGCCGACGTCGAATATCGACGTATATTCTTGTTGAAGAGTCACGCGCACGGTCCGCTCGACCGGATTTGCGCCGACAAACGGAATAAAACCGGTCGAAGTCAAAGTTCTCGTTCGTGGGTTCGGAGCCACGCCGACGATCGGAGTCAAGACGACTTGAACGTTGCCCATGACCGTTTTGTCGGATGTCTTCATGTCGTTGATGATGCCGACCTCGTTCACGCCCGGTGGGTTCTCCCAATGGATAGCTATCTTATCTACGTCTGTAGCGGCGCCTGAGTAATGCGTGTTTGGACTGCGCTCCCACATGACCTGGTCCACTCCGGCCTCAGCTAAATCAAACGCCATCAAGGCTCGTGCCCCCCTCTCCGTCGACCGGTGCCCGGCCGATAGCTTAAAGAGGAACGGGATGGCCAGGATGAGCATGGCCAGGATGACAATAATGGCGATGACGAGGATGCCGCCGCGCTCCCGCGCTCTCTTTTTTCCCAAATCCAAAATCGTTTGTCTCATTCAAACCTCCCTTTCCATGGCGCTGGAACAACCCGGCGTCCAAATGACATTTCAATCGGTTCTTCTATAAACATCAGCTTGGAATGACTGGAATGACCTTGTTTCTCAATTTAGCCTGGGTGCGGACCGTCTCCACGAAAGGCTGGCTGCCTCTCTGGATCGACCGGCCCTGGGCCGTCAGCTCCACTTCAACGATGAAGGCCCCGGTAGGATTTGGAACCGTGGGTAAATCACTGTACAGGTACGGGGATAAGATCTCGGTTTCATCTGCTCTGAAGTATTTCAATTTGAACGGCACACCCAAGGCAGCGTCATTGATGAGATTGTCGGCCAGAACTCTCCGGGCACTTGTCCGTACGCCCCCTGTCGGATCAACGATCCTCAAGAGCGTCCTGCGTTCAGAATCATAAGCGTAGATAATATAGTCTATGCCGCTGGTGATCAGGCCCGAAGCATCGATGGACGGGACCTCGAGGACCAGACAATTCGTGCCTGTGAAATAATCCGTCCCACCGATCGTCCGTGTCGCGTCAGAAACATTGGAGGCGTCGCGGATGTCCCTAGAAATCCGGGCCATGGGCATGCGGCTTTCCTCGATCGTGTCGGCCCGCGAATTCTGGTTGAAGAAATATTTCTGCCCGGTCATAAATAGCTCGAGCAGAGCGATCATGATCAAGGCGGAGATAGCAACAACAATTAAAAGTTCAATCAGGGTCATGCCCCGGGGATAAGACTTCCTCCTTCCTTGTCGGACTCTTTTTATGGGGGTTCGCATTTTCATCACTTATCGTCTATTGATTCCGTCTTTAGAGAAATACGTGACGACGTCCTTCCGCATGGGGTCGCCACTGGCGATCGTCCTATTCCGGTAATCCCAGACGACCGTCACGGTCATTTTTTTGATATTTCCATCCATGTTGATCGTAGTGCCGTCCTCGATCACGATGGTTTCCTGACCGTTCCGGAGAAAGGGGATGTACCCGCTGCCGTCTTGCTTAAACAAAAAATAATAGGGATTGGTTTCATCTTGTCTGACGTCGAAGAGTTCTTGAAACGTGCTGGTCGTCGTCCCCGCGGTGATATCGAGGAAATTCATGTTCCGGTATTTCTCGACCTCGAACTGGGCGACCTGGGTCACGACGGCCGTCTGCTTGGTCTTGGCCAGGAGATTGAAGCCGTAAATGAAGACACTGACCAGGGTGATGCAGACGATGCCCAAGATGAAAATCGTGATCAGGACCTCGATGAGCGAGAATCCACCCTCTTTATTAGTTTTTCGGCGCATCAGCCTAACTTCCTTGTTCCCGGTTTTCATTTCCTTATCAGCAACATCATAATAAAGCATATTCTCCCCTTTTTCAAGAGGAGACCCCATTTTTCCTCCATAATGAGAATCGCTCCGGATGGCTCCCCGCGTCAATGCCCCTTCCCGGTGATACGGGGGGGGAATCTGAGTGACCGGTAAAGGCTACCCCCTGGGGCCCCGGAGTCGTTGACCCTAACGGCCGGATATGGCATTATATCAGGGAAATGACCGGGAAAAAGAACGCGTTCCAAGTCCTCCTACTTCTCTTCGCGTTCTTCCTCGGCCTGTCCCTCTTCATCAACCTCCCGGCGACATACCGGAACTTCCTTTTCGCCGACCAGGC
>JALHVH010000023.1 GCA_022867105.1 Candidatus Aminicenantota bacterium | reverse complement strand
GACCACCCTCGGCTTGAGACCCCGATCAAGGAGGCTTTGGAAAAGGCTTGCCGTCCCTTCCCGGTTTACAGTATAATAATCGTTCGATTTCAGGGCTTTGGTCAAACCGGCCAGATGAAAGACGACTTCGAGCGAAGACGGTAGAGTCGGGATGGAGAAAAGGTCCCCCTTGAGGATGTGGAGGTCGGGCTTCCCGGACAATCCCCTCAGCCGCCCCGGATCGCGGACGAGGACGAATATCTCGACGTCGCCCCGGCCCAGCAGGAAATCGATGAGATGGCTTCCGACGAAGCCCGTTCCTCCGGTCACCAGGACGTTCATGCCACGAATTGTATGAAATCCGGGTCCGGAGGTCAACGGACGGTCGGCAGAAGGAAGAGGAGGAAAGAATATGGATGTCTTCGATAAATGCAGGAGCTTCACGCGCGCCGAAGAGGCTCAGGCCGCGGACATGTATCCCTATTTCACACCCATCCAGGAGGCCAGGGGCAGCAGGATCAGGGTAAAGGGACGCGGCATGATCATGGTCGGCTCCAACAACTACCTCGGCCTGATCGACCACCCCAAGGTCATGCAGGCCGCCAAGGACGCCATCGACCGTTACGGCGTCGCGACGTGCGGCTCCAGGTTTCTGACGGGGACGATCGACCTTCACGAGGAGCTTGAGATTCGGCTGGCGAAGTTCATGAAGAAAGAGGCCGCCCTCACCTTCAGCACGGGCTATCAGACCAACCTGGGGATCATCTCGACGATCGCCGGCAAGGGCGACGCCATCATCACCGACAGGATGGACCATGCCAGCATCATAGACGCCTGCCGGCTTTCGTTCGCGACCATCCACAAGTTCAAGCACAATGACATGTCCGACCTGGAGCGGATCCTCTCCGGCCTCGGAAAGGATACGGGCAAGGTCATTGTCGTGGACGGCGTGTTCAGCATGGAAGGGGACCTGTCCGATCTTGCGTCCATCGTGACCTTGGCCAAGAAATTCGGGTCGCGGATCATGGTCGATGACGCCCACGGCATCGGGGTCATGGGCAGGAACGGCCGCGGCACCGCCGAACACTTTGGTGTCGAGGCCGATATCGACCTCGTCATGGGCACCTTCAGCAAATCCTTTGCCTCCCTAGGCGGGTTCGTCGCCGGGGACGCCAAGGTCGTTGCCTTCATCAAGCACGCGGCCCGTTCCCTGATTTTCAGCGCCGCCGCGACACCCGCCTCGGTGGCCACCGTCCTTGCCACCCTGGACATCATCGAGAACGAGCCGGAGAGGCGTGAAAGGTTGTGGCAGGTCACAACGAAGATGAGGACAGGGTTTCATGCGATGGGCTACAACACGGGCGCGTCCCAAACTCCCATCATCCCGATCATGATCGGCGATGACGAGAAGGGTTTTATGCTCTGGAAGCTCCTCCGCGACGAGGCGATCTTCACGACCCCGATCATCTACCCGGCGGTCCCCATTGGGCAGGCCTTGATCCGGACGAGCTACTCGGCCGG
>JALHVH010000191.1 GCA_022867105.1 Candidatus Aminicenantota bacterium | reverse complement strand
TATTAGAATAATTGAGCTCGTAGAGGAGAGAAACGCCTACGATGTCGAACTCGTGGAGCGGGATCCTGTTCTCCAGGGAATAAAGGGGAAGATCGGCTCCCCTGAGTCCCTGCTCGAAGTCCGGCCAGGGGGCGAAGACCCTTTCGGCCAAGACGTCCGGCCGGGCGTTCAGGATATGATAGAGGATCTTTTGCCCCAGGTAGGACATACCGATCTCGTAGGCGTCAGGAAAGACGAGGGCGACCTTGGACTTGACCTTCCGGGGGTCTTTGCGGATCTGGTTCCACTCCCCTCCGACATAGCGCCCCGGCTTTTCCACGGTCCGGAGGACCCGCTCCAGGCGTTTCTTGTCGATCGTGATCATGCTCTTGGCCATGGCCTTATATCATAGTCGATTCCCGGCGCGCTAAAAAGGGGCCCGAGATTCTCGAGGGAAGATCAGACGTTGGCGAACCGCCTCATCCTTACGTTGATGACGAGACCGACGGCCAGGGAATTGGAGACGAGCGAGGAACCGCCGTAACTCAACAAGGGCAGCGGCACTCCCGTCACCGGGAAAAGCCCGATGATCATCAGGACGTTGACAAAGAACTGGAAGGCGATGAGCATGGAGGCCATGAAGATGATATAGACCCCGGCCCTGTCCCGGGCCATTCCCACGGAAAGGAACATCCTGGCCAGCATCAGAAAGTAGGACAGCATGACGAAGAAAACCCCCAGGAAACCGAACTCCTCCCCGATCACCGAAAAGATGAAATCCGTATGCCGGGCCGGCAGGAACCGGAGCTGGCTCTGCGACCCCTTGAGAAAACCCTTGCCCGTCAGCCCGCCGGACCCGATGGCGATCTTCGACTGGAGGATGTGGTATCCGGCGCCTTTGGGGTCCTGGCTGGGATAAAAGAGCGTCGTGAGCCGCTTTTTCTGGTAGTCCTTCAAGGCGAAGTTCCAGCCGACGAGGCCCGCGGCCAACGATATGACCAACAGGATGGCGATTGTCTTCTTCCTCAGGCCGGCAAGAATGAGGGCGGCCAAAAGGACCGGGACGAACGTCAGGGCCGTTCCGAGATCGGGCTGCGCCGCCACGAGAATGAAAGGGACGAGGACAAGGATGATGGCCTGGGCGCCGACGTGTGAGCTGATGGTGCTTTTTTTGAACTCAGAAAAGATCCGGGCCAGGAGGAGGATCAGGGCGATCTTGGCAAGTTCCGATGGTTGGACCTGGAAGAACGGCAGCGTGATCCAGCTCTTGGTGCGGGCCACGAGTCTGGCGAAGAGGAGCAACCCCGCCAAGACGACCGTCACCGCCAGATAAAAATAAAGCGAGTAGGCTAAGAGGACCTTATAGTCCACGGCCAGGAGAAGAAAGAGGAGCGCCAGGCTGACGACAATCCAGAAGACCTGCCTCATGGCATAGTCGCCCGGAAGGAAATGGGAGGAACTGTAAATGAAGATGACCCCGATGACGGAGTTGGCGATGAGCAGCCCGATCAGGGTCCAATCGATCTCGTGAAAGGCTCCTCTATCGATCATATTTCTTCCTATAGACGTCAAAGAACTGCCCGGCCAAGGGAGCGGCCGCCGCGCCGCCGGACCCGCCGAACTCGACCAGCACCGTGACCACGATCTTCGGGTCGGACCTCGGCGCGAAGCCGGCGAACCAGGAGTGGGTCTTCTTGATTTCCTTCCCCTGATGCTGCAGTTTATCCGCCCGCTCTGTGCTGATCCATTGCGTGGAACCGGTCTTGCCGCAGACGTCGAACCCTTCCACCCTGGCGCCTCTTCCCGTCCCTTCGTCGTTGACGGACATCCACATGCCCTGGATGACCGTCTCGAATGTTTCGCGCTTGATGGGGACGGCCGTTTTCCCGCTTTCTTCCTTTCCACCCTCCGGAAAGACCAGTCGGGGGATGATGCGGACCCCCCTGTTGGCGACGCAGGCAACCATGTCGGCGATCTGGAGCGGGGTGACGAGAAGGGGGCCCTGCCCGATGGAGACGGAGATCGTCTCCCCCCGGTACCAGGGCGCCTTAGACGTTTTCAGCTTCCACTCCGGGTCGGGCACCAGGCCTTCTTTTTCTCCGGGAATGTCTATGCCCGTCTTCTGACCGAGCCCCATCAGCCTGGCGTATGAGGCAATGGGTTCGATGCCCATCCTCCGGCCCAAATTATAGAAATAGACGTTGCAGGAGTTCTTGATCCCGTTGGTCAGGTTCATCATGCCGTGTCCGGGCTTGAACCAGCAGGAAAAGACATTCCCGTAGATTTCCTGGGAACCTCCGCAGAAATAGACCGTCCGCCCGTTGACGAAGCCGGAGTCGAGCCCGGCCGCAGCCATGACGATCTTGAAAATGGACCCGGGAGAGTAGAGTCCGCGGATGGCCCGGTTCTCGAGCGGATAGGCCGGGTCATTGATGAGGCTCAGCCACTCTTCCGGGGTGAATCGGCTGATAAACTTATTCGGATCATAGGTCGGGAAGCTGGCCAGGGCCAGGACCTCTCCAGTCTTCGGGTCCAGGGCCACGATGGTCCCTTCCTTGTCCTGTAGGAGTTCCTCGGCCTTCTTTTGGAGATCATAGTCCAGCGACAACCGCAGACTCTTCCCCTGCCGGGGCCCTTCCCTGGCCATCTCTCCCCGGCTTCTGCCAAAGCTGTCCACGATCTCCAGGAGGCGTCCGTCTTCCCCGGTGAGCACGTCGTCGTACTGCCGTTCTATGCCCGTTCTCCCGGCCATGTCCCCCCAATGCCGCTTGCCTGCCACGCCGGTCTTGAAGTCCTCGGGCGAGAGCTCTTGAACGTACCCGAGGACATGGGCTGCCGAAGCCCCGAAGGGATAGGACCTCTTGGGTTCGATCTCAACCTCGAGTTCCGGGAACTCCAGCTTCCTCGCCTCGATCCGGGAGACCTCCTCGCTCGTGAGATTGTCCTTGACCACGATGGGCTGGAACGCCGCGACGGAGCCGTACTTCTCGATCCTCGCCTTGATGTCGGCTTCGTCGATACCGAGGAGATGGCTGATGTTCCTGTAGGACGCCTCGAAATCCTTGATGTTCTCCCGAATGATGGACACCTTGAAGCCGGCCGTATTGTTCGCCAGTATGATCTTTCCGTTCCTCTCCGTGATCACGCCGCGGGGGGCAGGCAAGGCCCTCTCCCTGAGACGGTTGGACTCGGCCAGCTGCCAATATTTTTGGTGGTCCAGGATCTGGACCTTCCAGTAATAACCAAGGATGAGAGCGAGCAAGCCTCCCAGCACATAGAAAACCACCCTGACCCTCTTGAGGATGGGCGAAAGGTCCTCGTAGATCCTGTCTTTCTTGAACATGCATGAGCCTACGTTTGGGGGGCCTTGAGGCGGCGCGCGAGGGCGAAGATCGAGCTCCCCAGAACCGCGGTCGCCAGGGGCTGGAAGAAGAAGAGCGCGTTCCCGGTGATCATCCGTTCGGAGAAGACGAGCGCGTAAAGAAACGCCCATACGGCCAGTTCGCCCGCGGCCAGGACGAAGATGAAGATGAAGTTACGGAAGAACGGGATGACGTTCATCTTCCTGGAGACGTACCCGGCCATAAAGCCCAAGAGGGTCTTGGAAAGGCCCGCGACGCCGAAGACACCCATGGAGAACGAATCCTGGAGGAGGCCGCAGAGGGCGCCGAGGACGACGCCGAAGAGCTCGCCTTTGAGCATGGAGAAGAAGATGACCACGAGGCTGAACGCATTGAGGACAAGGAGGAGCGGGGGGTCGATCCTGCCGAGCAGGCTATATAGGATGAAAGCCGCCAGCGTCGCGGCCGCGGTATTCAGGATGTCCTTCATGTTCGCCTTTCCTCAGAACAGGTCCTCGAAGCGCTCTTTCAGGACCGCCACCTGGTCCAAATCGCCGTAGTTGAAAAAGGGCCGGACCAGGATCGTCTTGAAGAAAGAGCCGTCGATTTTGATGAGCGTGATCTTTCCCACCCTGATCCCGGGGGGAAAGAGCTTATCGTAACCCGTCGTGAAGAGGTCCTCGCCCTCCTGCCCTCCCGGCGACGTGGTCACTACATACTTGATCCGACAGTTTCCCCGGGAATCGCCGGAGAGGACCCCAACGACCTTGTCGGTTCCCGAGATGACGCTGACTCCGGCGTCCTCATCGGTGATGAGCTGGACCTTGGCCTCCTTGAGCGCGACGGGTTCAATGACCCGTCCGACCAGATTGCCGTGCTTATCGCAAACGGCCATGTTCGCCTTGACTCCGTCGATGCCGCCCCTGCTGATGACGATGGACTTGTAATAGTTGCTCGCGTCGACGCCGATGACCCGGGCGGACAGCACGGTCTTCCGGATGGCGCCCAGGTTATCCTGGATCATCTTATCGCCCTGAAGGAACTTCAATCTGTCCAGGAGGAGCATGTTCTCCTGCCGGAGGAAGAAGTTGTCCTTTTTGAGCTTTTGGTTCTCAACCCGGACGCCCCTGAGGCGGAAGAATCCGCTCCAGGTTCCGGACACGGCCGCGCCTGCCGAAACGACCGTCCTCTGAACGGGCGAGAAGACCGAAAAGATGATCTTTTTAAAAAGCGTGTGCTCGCTGCCCAAGGGGACCTGGATCGAGATCAGGAGGAGATTGAGAAACACGAGGACGGCTAGGACGACGACGTTTTTCCGCTCTCTCAGAAAAAAGGGCATGGACCTCTAAGGATCTCGATCTATTTGAGGGAAATCTTCTTCAGGAGCTCGAGGTCGTCCAGCATCTTCCCGGCTCCCAGGACGACGGTGGTCAAGGGATCGTCCGTGATGAAAACGGGAAGTTGGGTCTCTTCGCGGATACGCTTGTCCAGGTTCTTGAGAAGGGCGCCGCCTCCGGTCAAGATGATCCCTCGGTCGATGATGTCGGCCGACAGCTCGGGGGGCGTCCTCTCGAGGGCGATCCGAATGGCGTTGACGATGGAGGCCACGACCTCTTCGATCGATTCGCGGATCTCCTGATCGTCCACGACGATGGTCTTGGGGATGCCCTCGCGGAGGTCCCTGCCCTTGATCTCCATCGTCAAGGGCAGGTCGAGCGGGTAGGCGGACCCGATCTGTATCTTCACGTGCTCGGCTGTTCGCTCACCGATCAGGAGGTTATACTTCTTCTTCAAATAGTGGATGATGGACTCGTCCATCTCGTTGGCGGCGGTGCGGATAGAGTGGCTGAAGACGATCCCGTCTAGCGAGATGACGGCGATGTCCGTCGTTCCGCCGCCGATGTCCACGACCATGTTGCCCGTCGGTTCGGAGATCGGCAGGCCCGCCCCGATGGCCGCCGACATGGGCTGCTCGATGAGATAGACCTCGGACGCCTTGGCCCGCATGGCAACGTCCTTGACGGCCCGGCGCTCGACCTGGGTGATCCCGGTCGGAATGCCGATGACGATCCGGGGCCTGAGGAGAAAGCCATGGTTCTCCATCGCCTTTTTGATGAAAAAATCGAGCATCTTCTCGGCGATCTCGAAGTCGGCGATGACACCGTCGCGCATGGGCTTGATGGCGATGAAGCTGTTGGGCGTCTTCCCCAGCATCTCCTTGGCCCGCGTACCGACAGCCTCGACCTTCCCCGTTTGCTTATTGATGACGACGACGGAAGGCTCCTGGACGATGATCCCCTTGCCCTTCAGAAAGACGAGGGTGTTGGCGGTCCCCAGGTCAATGGCCAGATCACAGAAAAAGCGGCTTTTCATCCAGCTTAATATGCTCATCTTGTCCTTCTTATTATAAAGTCACTATTTACCATAAAATCAGGGTTATGGCAAATGGAAACTGTCCGACGAATAACCGGCTTGACTTTGCCTCGGGAAATCTAATATACAATAAGAAAATCAACCGACAAGGAGAGTGTGATGAGCCATCAACCGTACGTTCCGGAAAAGACCGAGATGAAGGAGTTTACTCTGCGGGCCTTGATCCTCGGACTTTTGATGACCGTGATCCTGGGCGCGGCGAACGCCTATCTCGGCCTCAGGGCGGGCATGACCATCGCCGCCACATACCCGGCCGCCGTCATCGGCATGGCGGTGCTCCGCCTGATGAAGGGCTCGATCCTCGAAGAGAACATCGCCCGGACCGTGGGTTCGATCGGCGAATCCGTCGCCGCGGGCGCCATCTTCACGATCCCAGCGTTCATCATGGTCGGCGCCTGGACGAATTTCAACACGTTTGATGCGTATATCAAATCCACCCTGCTAATGTTCGTCGGCGGACTTCTCGGCATCCTCTTTGTCACCTTCCTGCGGCGGGTCATGGTCACGGACCCGGACCTGCCCTTCCCCGAGTCCGTCGCCGCCTCCGAGATCCACAAGGCCGGCCAGAAGGGCGGCGCCGGCGCCAAGCACCTCTTCCAGGCCATGGGTGTCGGCTCCCTGCTCTACTCCCTGGGCGTCATCCAGCTCTTCGCCGCCAGCAAGGACTTCATCCTTAAAGTCGGCACGATCGGCACAAGCTTTGTCCGCCTGGGCTCGGACCCAACGTCCCCCAAGGTGGACGCGGGCGGCACCGTGGCCGTGGCCGGTCCCGGGATCTACCCGGCCTATATCGGCGTCGGCTACATCATCGGGCCCCGCCTGGCGTCCCTGAACTTCGCCGGCGGCGTCCTCGCCTGGGGATTGTTCGCTCCCCTGCTCATGTATTTCCTGGGCTCGCAGCTTGTCGAAAAATTCTACGGGCCCGGCGTGGCTATGGCCCAGGTCGGCTGGGAAGGGATGGTTACGAACGTCTGGTTATTCATCATCCGGCCGATCGCCGTCGGCGGCATGCTCGTCGGCGCCGGCTACACGCTCTTCAAAATGAGGAAGAACCTCGCGGCCGGGATCAAGAGGTCGATGGGCGACGTCAAGAAGGCCGCTTCCCAGGCCGAGGTCTCGTCACGCCTCGAAAAGGACCTCAATATCAAGCTCGTGCTCGGCGGTCTCGGGGCCGTGTTCGTCCTGATGGTCTTTGTCTATAAGATGTTCACCGGGACCTTCCCGCCGGCCCTCCTGGCGGCCGGCGTCATGGCCGTGGCGGGCTTCTTCTTCGCCGCCGTCTCCGGGAACCTCGTTGGAACGATCGGCGCCTCCAACAACCCGATCTCAGGCCTGACCCTTTCGACGCTCATCATCGCCGCCCTGCTCATGGTCGTCATCGGTGCGACCGGTCCCCGCGGTGTCGCCGCCGTTCTCGGCGTCGCCGCCGTCGTCTGCGTCTCCTCGGCCGTAGCTGGCGAAATGCTGCAGGACCTCAAGGTCGGGCATTTCCTCGGCGGCACGCCCTGGAAGATGCAGGTCGGGAATATCTTCGGCATTCTTGTCGCTTCGATGGTCCTTTACTTCCCCCTGATGCTTCTGATCGGCGCCTTCAAGCTCGGTGGAAAAGACCTGCCCGCGCCCCAGGCCGGGCTCATGGCCGCCCTGGCCAAGGGGATCGTCGGCGGTGAGATGGCCTGGCCGCTGGTCATCGTCGGCATGCTGATGGGCTTCGCCCTCATCCTGGTCAAGGTCAGCTCGCCCATGCTGGTCGCCGTCGGCATGTATCTGCCGCTCGAAACGACGTTCGCCATTTTCTGCGGCGGCATGATCAAGGGCCTCGTCAACAGCTTCGCCGCCAGGCGGAACCTGAATCCCGCCCAGAAGGCCCGTACCGAGAACGTCGGCATCCTTTTGGCCGCCGGGCTGATCGCCGGCGAAGGGTTGACAGGCCTCCTGCGCGCCCTTTGGAAGTTCCTGTTCCTCCAGAACGTCATCGGCTTCGACATCCCGACCATCTTCAAGTCCCCCAATTATCTTCTGGGACTCCTGGTGCTCGGCCTGATCGCGTTCTATCTCATCCGGGTCCCGCTCAGGAACGCGGGCGCTCCGGATGAGCCGCCTCCGCCTTCGGCCGTCATTTGATCGGAAAGGCGGAACAGGCTTTCGGTATTGCGTCTCCTGCGGGCGGGTCCTCGCGTCGGCGACTGGTCCGTTATCTTGAAAGCTCTTGGCGAATAGCCTAAAATAGAGATGAGAGAGAACAATGGCTATCCGAGAGATCCTGAAGATCGGGCACCCGACCCTGACGCGGAAGGCGGCTCCAGTGGAATCCATCGACAAGGAGATCATCGATCTCGCCCGCGACATGGTCGAGACCCTGCACGCGGCGCCAGGCGTCGGTTTGGCCGCGCCCCAAGTGGACGTCGGCAAGCGACTGATCGTCGTCGACATGTCGGTCGGTGAGGACCCGGACAGCCTGATCGTCCTTGTCAACCCCGAGCTCATCAGCCAGGAAGGCAGCGTCGTCTGCGAGGAAGGCTGCCTCTCGGTCCCCGACGTTCATGAAAAGGTCGCCAGGCCTTACAGGGTCGTGGTCAGGGGTCTGGACCTGGAAGGCACGGCCAAGGACGTCGAGGGAGAGGACCTGCTGGCCCGAGCCCTCTGTCACGAGATCGACCATCTGGAGGGCCGGCTCTTCATCGAACGCCTTTCGCCGCTCAAGAGGGCCTTGATCAAGAAAAAGTTCCGGAAACAAGCGAAAAAAAACCGCCCCTCATGAGGATCGTCTTTTTCGGAAGCCCGCCCGCCGCCCTGCCGTCCCTGAGTGCGCTCCTCGAAGCCGGCCATTCCGTCGAGCTCGTCATCACCCAACCCGACAGGCCAGCGGGACGGGGCCGGAAACTCAGGCCGAGCGCCGTGAAGGTCTTCGCTGTCGCCCGCGGCCTTCCCATCCTTGAGCCCGCGAAGATCCGGAAGGACGAGTCGGTCCTGGAAAGGCTCCGGGCGGTCCGCCCCGACATTCACGTGGTCGTCGCCTACGGCCAGATCATTCCGGCCTCCATCACGGACCTCCCGCCCCGCCATTCCGTGAACGTCCATTTCTCCCTGTTGCCGAAGTACCGAGGAGCCTGCCCCGTCCAATGGGCGATCATCCGTGGAGAAACAAGGACGGGGGTCACGATCTTCGAGCTGAACGAGAGGATGGACGAGGGGAACATCCTAGCAGCGGAGGCGACGGACATCCAACCCGGGGAAACGGCCCGCGATCTCGAAACACGGCTGGCCGCCATGGGCGCGGCTCTCCTCATACGGACGCTCGAGGACATCGACCGCATCGTGCCCGTCCCCCAGGACCACTCCCTGGCGACACTGGCCCCAAAGATCCGGAAGGAGGACGGCGCGATCGACTGGTGTGAGGAGGCGGCGGCCATCGACGGAAGGGTCCGGGCTTTTCAACCCTGGCCGTCCGCCTTTTCCTTCCTCAAAGGAAAAAGGGTCCAGGTCCATCGCGGCATGGCGCTTGGGACGAGGTCCATGACATCCCCCCCTGGGACGGTCCTGGCCGTAAGCAAGGAAGGGCTTGACGTTGTGTGCGGAGGCGGGACGATCTACAGAATCGGATCCATCCAACTCGAAGGCAAAAAGGAGTTGGGCGCGCATGCGTTCTCCCTCGGGACCGGAGTCCGTGCCGGCGATGTGTTCTGCCGGTCCTGAACGCCCTTCTCACATTTTCCGGCCGTATCGCTGCAGCCCTTATTTATGCCCTTTCATTAAGGCCATCGACAGGCGCACGGACACGGACCCACCCTCCTAGAAAAACGGTTTTGTGGTCCGGACGATGAGTCGAGGTCTATTCTTCGAGGATGTAGTTGTAGGGATTGACGGAGGCGTCGTTAATCCTGACTTCGTAATGGAGGTGAGGGCCCAAGGCCTTGCCCGTCTTGCCGATATAACCCAGCAAGTCTCCCCTTTTGATTCTCTGTCCGGCCTTGACGATGTATTTGTCAAGGTGACAGTACTGGGTGACGATCCCTTCGCCGTGGCTGATGATCACCGTCCGGCCGAAGAATTTGTCATAAGCGGCTTCGATCACGTTGCCGTCGGCGGTCGCCACGATGGGGTTCCCGAAGTTCGTCGCGATGTCGATGCCGCGGTGGAATGTCCTCTTTCCGGTAAACGGGTCGATCCTGTATCCGAAGGGAGATGAGACCCAGCCCTGGGCCGGCCAGATGGTCGGCGTCGTCGCCAGCCTGGCCGTCTGGCTCTCCATCATATGGACTAAGGAGCCGAGGTTTTTCTCCACGCTGTCGGCTTTCTGGGCGAGGTTCTGGATGGCGCTGAACGAGATCGTCTGAGGATCGGACGCCGGTTCGGCCGCGCCTTCAGGTCCCGGGTCGCCGCCGCCCAGGCCCGGCTCTCCCAGGATCACGTCCGGGGACTTGAAGCCCATCATGATATTGAGCTTCTTGGCATAGCTCTCGAAACTCGAGACCGTGCTCTTGAGCCGCTTGATGGATCCTTCATAATGGGAGATCATTTCTTTCTGTTCCGTGTTTTCCCTGGCCAGAGTCCTGTACTTCGAGCGGATGACGGTCATCGAAAAATAGTCGACCAAGAAAACCGCAAGAACCACAAGGACGATCGCCGCCCCGCCGACGAGGACCTTCATGGACCTCCTGGAGAAG
>JALHVH010000190.1 GCA_022867105.1 Candidatus Aminicenantota bacterium | reverse complement strand
TGAATGGTGTCCCTGCCGCCGGGGAAGAACGGACAATCCCGCGCGGCGTTATCGCAGACCATCACGACATGATCGAACCGCTGGTCCATGAACTCGTCGATACTTTTCGAGCGATGGGAGCTGATGTCGATGCCGATCTCGGCCATGACTTTGATCGCCTCAGGCCGGACCGCGGTGGCCTCGGTGCCCGCCGAGAACGTCTGAAAACGGTCGTCGTATAGGCCGTTCATAAGGCCTTCGGCCATCTGCGAGCGGGCCGAATTGTGGGTGCAAATGAAAAGGACCCGCGTTTTTTCCATTCTTCCATCCGTTTTTTCGTTTTCCATGCTCAGGGGGCTTTCGCCAGTATCAGCGCCGAGCGTCGGAACCGCCGGCGGCGCAGGTTTTAGCCCGGATATTTTCTTTAATGCAAGCCTTGAGTCTTTGGGAGTCCGCGTGGATCTCCTGGGAGCCCCCGAACCGGGACTTCAGCTCTCCGTCGAGGATCGCTTCCAGGAAACCGCGCGCGTCCCCGGGAATCCGATAGATCATCCACCGGCCCTGCCGGATGTCCTCGACCAAGTCGGCGTCCCTGAGGACCCGGAGCTGGTGGGAGATCCGGGACTGCTCCATTTTCAGGATGAAGACGAGCTCGCAAACGCAGAGGTCCCGCTCCATGAGGAGCAGGACAAGCCTCAGGCGCGTCGCGTCCGAGAGGGCCTTAAAGACCTTTAGAATGTCTTTCATTTTGAGCTTCTATCGATATATGAACATATATTCATATATCATTCGCGGCGATCCGTCAATAGGCCTCGATGAGTCCCGGGGTTGACAAAAGCTTGCGTACTTGGCTAAATTACCAAATAAGAAATTATGGACCGCAAGACGCATGCTCGCTGACCGAGATCGCCAAGTTAAGCGTGATGCGGACGCCGATGGTGGTGGACGGCAGGATTGTGGTGATAGGCCGGGTGGCGACGGTGGCGGAGTCGATGACGTTATTGCGCCAGGTGAGAAGGTTCAGCGTGAGGCCATGGAACTCGTCGTAGTCTTCCCGAACGCGAGCGAGTTCGAGAAAGCTCGGGCGCTGCTTTATGCCGCCGGACCGGGCGCGTCCGCAGTTCCGCCGGCGCCGGCTTTGATAACGGAGGCGGGCGGATTGGCGGCCATTCAGGAGGCTTCTCCGCGCATCACCATCGCCGGTTGGACGGAGTACAGGCCTGCGTCTTGCCGTGTGCCGATTCGCAAGGAGTTCGCCGAGGATATCTTCGGCGAGGCGGCCATCATGTTCTTCGGGCCGTGCATGGCGGACGAGACCAAAGTGCGGCTGGTGGCGCACTTATCCGGTGATCTGACTGACGTGCTCCCGTACCTGAACGCGGAAATGCGGCAGGCCTGCTACAACGCCGCCGGCCCCAGCCTCACCTTCATGGAGGGATACCGCCTGGTGACGTTGTCTGCGCGGCGGATCGCGATGGGGAAGGCGGACGAGATCGTGGATGCCTGGCGCCTGCTGGAAGCGGTCCGCGTCCGCGTTAACGAAACATGGATGCGCAGGGCTTCGATCAAGCCGTCAAATGAGATGCGGTCGAGACCGCCTGTGCTCGAAATCTACAAGCGTCTGCCCCGGACAAACTGCAAGCTATGCGGCGAGCCGACCTGCATGGCTTTCGCGGCAAAATTGCGGATGGGCGAAGGGAACCTATCGCGGTGCACCCCGGTCTTTAAGGGTGAATACAAGCATTTACGAGATGCGCTCGTTGAGGTCTGCGCGCCTTTGGGTGTCGCCCAAACCGCTGAATGGGAAGCTAGCTCGTAAGAACGGTTTTCGGCCGGGTCGTCTTGTAGACCGTGTAGGCGAGCGACGAGACGCTGGAGATGAACCGCTTGGCGGTCCTCGGGCCGCTCGTCGTTTTCGTGAACGCGCTGATCAGGAAATTCCCATTGTCCGTGAATACGATCCCGGCGTCATGGCAGACCTGGCGCTCCAACCCCGTCTTGTGGGCCACGATGGTGTCCTTCGGCAAAAGCTTGGGGATACGGTCATTGACCTTCTGCGATTTGAGGAACTCCAGCGATTTTTCGGAGACCGAGGAATCCACGCATCCCTTGCGATAGATCATCTCCAGGATGTCCGCCATTTCCCGGGCCGACGTGTAGTTCTCGATGCCCTTGTCGCGGGAGCGGAAATCCATCATCTTCCGGGAGAGGTTGGTCCGTTCAAGCCCCATCTCCCTGAAAGTCTGGTTGAGGTAGTCGAAGCCCAGGAGGTCGATGAGCATGTTCGCGGCCGTGTTGTCGCTCTGGGTCACCATGAGTTCGACGAGCTGTTCGATCGTGTAGGCCGATCCCGTCGCCTTCCTCCGCAGGACCCCGGAGCCCGTGGCCTTGTCCGACCTCTTCAGCGTTAGGTCGTCCCGCAGGGAAAGCCGGCCCTCCTCGGCCGCCTTCAGGCAGGCCGCCATGATGGGGACCTTGACCATGCTGGCCGCCGGAAAGAGCGTGTCGGGGTTGACCTGATAGGCCCACCCGGTGTCCAGGTCCCTGATGACCAGGCCGATCTCCCCCCGGAAGACCTTGACCTTTTGGCGCACGGCCTCTTCGAGGACGAGAAGCTTCTCTTCCCTTGTCGCGGGGCCTGCCAGGACGTCGGAGGGCGATGGAGGACGGGCCGCAGACTTTTCCAGGACGAAGGCCGGGCCGGCGGCCATCGCGAAGAGCAGGCAAAAAGCAATACTTCTTTTCATGATGCAAAAGAGAACATTTTATAGCTTGAAAAGCGGTCCCTGTCAACCGGCTGAGGGAGCGCCGCGGCCTTTTCGTCCCGGGGCCGAGGGGCCCGGCTGGAGCATCCGCATCTGCGCCTTCTTTTCGGCGTAAGTGAGCGGCACATAGACCTTCTCCCCTGTCACAGGGTCCTTCCCCGTGTGATACATGCAGGTCGAACGGGTCATGGGGGTGGGGGTGAAGATCTGGACACCCTCGACCGGCTTCTCCCCTTCTTCCTCCAGACGCCTGACGGTCCGGGCGAGGGCACGGGCGTCCGCGTCCGTCGTCCCGGGGTGAGCGACCATGAAATAATATTTGAGGTGCTGCCCGCGGCCCCGGTCAATGCGCCGGAAGAGTCGCCGAAACTCTTCCAACGGCCGGCCGTTCTTATTCATGAGCCGCAGGACCCGCGGCGAGACGTGCTCGGGGGCGATCTTCAGGAGCCCCGAGACGTGATGTTCGGAAAGCTCCCGAACGTATTCCTCGC
>JALHVH010000022.1 GCA_022867105.1 Candidatus Aminicenantota bacterium | reverse complement strand
GAAGATGAACGCGTGCTCCTCGCCCATCTTGTCCTTGATGTCCGTCTTGATCCGGACGATTTCGCCCTTCGTGCGCTCGATCGCCCGCCGCAGCCGTTTCAGCTCATCGTCCACCTGGTCGGGGGCGATGGCTTCCCGCCGTGAGGTGAAGATCACCCGCTCGGAGAGGGACACCTCGCCCATTCCGATCCCCGGTGAAACCCCGATCCCCCTGAGACGATTGATGTCCATGCGCCTCACTCTTTCTCATCGAAGCGGGTGTTGATGAGGTCCGCGAGGGCCTTGAAGGCGGAGCCCTCGTCCTTCCCGGAGACGTGGAGCACGATCTCGCTCCCCTGTATGGCCGCCAGGGTCAGGATGCCGAGGATGCTCTTGCCGTCGATCTCGTTGCCGTCCTTGACGATCTTGACCGAAGCCACGAAACGGTTGGCCAGGTTGACGAACTTCACGGCCGCGCGGGCGTGAAGCCCCAGCTTGTTCTTGATGATGATCCTTTTTTCGAGCATGGTCACTTGTGTTTGGCGCCCAGGAGCGCGCTGACGAGGTGGATGTTCTTCTTCCCCTGCTCGACGACCTTCCTGGCGACGTCCTTCAGGTCGTTGCTCCTCTGGAGCGAGACGAACTTGATGAGCATGGGCAGGTTGACACCCGTGATGATCTCCACCTGGTTGTCCTTCAGGAAGCCGAAGCTCAGGTTGGAGGGCGTCCCGCCGAACATGTCCGTGAAAATGATGATGCCGTTCTTCTGGTCCACGCGCTTGAGGCTCAGGTTGATCTTTTTTTTCGAATCCTCCACGTCGTCGTACCAGCCGATGGAGATGGATTCGATGTTCGGAGCTTCGCCCAGGATGATGGTCAGGGCGTTCAGCAATTCTTCGGCCAGATTGCCGTGCGATACGATGATGCCGCCGATCATGGTCTTGGGTCCCTTACTTATAAATATCTCTGTGATAAATATTTACGGCCGGCCTCCGGCCCTTGAGGCGGCGTCCGAGGTCCTCGGCCACGACCACAGACCGGTGCTTGCCTCCCGTGCAGCCTATGGAGATCGTCAGGTTGCTCTTCCCCTCCTTGACGAACCTGGGGATGAGCCGGTGGATGAACCCATCAAGCTCGTTGAGGAAGTTCTTCGTCTCCTCCGCGTTGAGGACATAATCCCGGACCACACGCGCCTTCCCGTTCCGGTCCCGCAGCCGGTCGACGTAGAACGGGTTGGGCAGGAACCTCGTGTCGAAGACGAGGTCGGAGTCCAGGGGCAGTCCATACTTGTAGCCGAAACTGACGATCACGACCTGCATCCCGGGGGACCGCTTCTTCAGCACCTTCCGGGTGAGGAGGTCCTTGAGCTGGGAGATGTTCAGGTCCGAGGTGTCGATCACGTCGTCGGCCATCTTCATGATCTCCGCCATCCTCCGCCGTTCGGAACGGACCCCCTCGAGGACGGTCCGGCCCTTGGAGAGCGGGTGGGGCCTCCGGCTCTCGCTGAACCTCTTGACCAGGGACTCGTCCGAAGCGTCGAGGAAGACCAGCCTCGGGGAGATCTTCCTGCGGATCTCCCTGAAGATCCTGGGGAACTCGGTCAGGAAGGAGGGCTCCCTAATGTCGACGACGAGGGCCACCCGCTCGATCTCGACCTTTTTCCTCTGCCAGAGGTCCACGAAACTCAGGATGAGCTTGGCCGGCAGGTTGTCGACGCAGTAGTAGCCGAGGTCCTCCAGGAACCGGCTGACGACGGTCTTCCCGGACCCCGACAGTCCCGTCACGATAAGAAACCGGTTGTCCTTCCGCGGTTCACCCATGGCATCAACCTCAGGAGAGGGCCCTGTCGAGCCTCTTCATGATCTCGTGGGGCGCGTGGTAGCCCTTCTCCCTCAAAAGATGGACCTTGCAGGCCACCTCGATCAGGGTGGCGATGTTCCTCCCGGGGGCTACCGGGATGAAGAGCTGGGGGACCTTCTCCCCAAGGATGACCTCGTCCTCGGGAACCTTCAGGCCCAGGCGATCCAGCTCCAGGCCGTGCCGCCATTTCTTGAGCCGGATGATAAGGTCGATCCGGGACTTCGGGCTGATCGACCTCGGACCGAAGATCTCCTTGATGTTGATGATCCCCAGCCCCCGGATCTCCATGAAGTTCCGGCTCAGGGACGGAGCCGCGCCCACAAGCCTTCCGGGGCCGTCCCTCCTCACGTGGACGACGTCATCCGAAACGAACTTGTGGCCGCGGGCGATGAGCTCCAGCGAGCTCTCGCTCTTGCCGATGCCGCTGTCCCCGATGATCAGCACACCGATCCCATAGATCCTGAGCAGGCCTCCGGACAGGGTGGCCTCTCCTTCGCGGGATTTCGTCCCGGCACGACATCGGGGTTCAGTCATTGAGTTTCTCTTCCTCTTCGCGGACGATCCCGATCGCCGCCTTGGGGTTCTTCGCCTCCAGGATCCGTCCGGGCAGCGCGGTCGCCTTGCGGACGAGCTTGGCGATGGCGGCCAGGACTTGGAGATTCATGCCCGGGTTGTCCGGGGAGGAAATGACCATGAAAAAGATCTTGGACGGCTTGCCGTCCAGGGAATCGAAGTTTACACCCTGCTTGGAGACACCCAGAAGGAAGAGAGGGGCCTTGACGCCTTTGAGCTTGCCGTGGGGGATCGCCACCCCCTCGCGGATGGCCGTGCTCCCGAGCTTCTCCCTCTGGATGAGCTTTTCGTAGAGGTCCTTGCCCTTGGTGATCCTTTTTTTCGTCTTCAGATGGTCCACCATCTCCCTCAGGACATCCTCCCGGGACCAGGACTTGAGGTCGAGGAGGACGAGGTCTTCAGCGAGCAGACTATGGAGTTTCATTCCGGTTCGACAAGCCCGATATTGCCATCCTTCCGGCGGAAGAGGACGGCCCACTTCTCGGAGCCCTCCCTGCGGAAGACGAAGACCTCCCTGTTCTTAACGTCCAGCTGCAGGACCGCCTCCTCCACGGGCATCGGTTTCAGGGAGTAGTTCGAGCTCCGGACGATCCTTCGCACCGGTTCCTCGGCCTCGACGGGAAGGCCGAGGTCCTTCCGCTCGCGGCCCTTCCGCCGCCTGCGCTCCCGGATTTTTTCCCTCTCCTTCCTGATCTTCTTCTCCAGGCTGTCAAACGCCAAGTTCAGCGAGTTGGGCATTTCAGGGGTCTCTTCCTCGACGACGAGATTGGTCCCCTTGGCCATGACATGGATCTCCGCCCGGTTCCTCGTCTTCGCCACGGAAAGGATGATGTCCACCTCCAGCACGGAGCCCAGCAGTTTTTCCAGGGCCGAGAGCCTCTTTTCGCAAAACGACCGGACCTCGGGCGTCAGGTCCGTCTTGCGGGCCGTAAAATGCAGGTTCATGAATTGCCCTCCATAACGAACCTTCTCTTCCGGATATGAGAAGACAGGATCTTCAATTGCTTTCGGTACTTGGCGACCGTCCGGCGCGCGATCTTCAGGTTTTCTCTCGCCAATATATCACCGATCTCGATATCGCTCAACGGGCTATTTTTGTCCTCCTGCTCTACGAGCTTACGGATCTTTTCCTTGATCTTCAGGGAAGAGACATCCTCGCCGAAATTCCCGAGGAGGGCCTTGTGGAAAAAGTACTTCAGGGAAAAAACGCCCCGCGGCGTCATCATGTACTTGTTGGCAACGACGCGTCCGACCGTCGACTCGTGGACGCCGATCTCCTGGGCGATTTCGATGAGCGTCAGCGGCCTGATAAAATCCAGGCCCTTCTCGAAGAAGTCTATCTGCTGGTTCACGATTAACCTGGCGACCCTGTAGATCGTCCGGTTCCGCTGGTCGATGCTCCGCAGGAACCAAATGGCCTTCTTCAACCGGTCCTTCAGGAAACGGGAGGCCTCGGGTTGGTTCAGGGCCGCCTTGGCGAGGAGCTGCTTGTAGTAGCCGGAGATCCGAAGCCGTGGGAGGCCTTCATCGTTCAGCCGGACCGTCCACTCGTCCCCCTCCTTGGTGACGATGATGTCGGGAACGACATAAGAGGTCTTCTCCTCGCTGTACTTGCGCCCGGGGGCGGGGTCCAGGCTCTTGATCAGCTCCATGTGATATTTCACGTCCTGCGGCGGGATGTCGAGCGCCCTGGCCAGATGGAAAAAGTCCGATTTTTCGAGGAGAGGGAGATGATCGCGGACGATCGTCCGGGCGATGTCGTCCTTGACCTCAAGGTGGTCCATCTGGGCCAGCAGGGTCTCCTTGAGATCGAGGCTCCCGACCCCGACAGGGTCGAACGTCTTGATCTTTTCGCGGATGGCGTTGACCTTCTCCGGCGCGGCCTGGCACAGGCCGGCGATCTCCTCGACGGACGAGCCCAGATAGCCGTCCTCGTTGATGTTCCCGATGATGAACTGGGCGATCTCCCGCTCGGTCTCGTCAAAGAACGTCAGGGCGGCCTGCCAGTTCAGATGGTCCCAGAGGGAGGGGCTCCTGGACAGCGTGTTTTCGAGGGAAATAGCTTCCCGTTTTTCGGAGAAATTGGGACGGAACCCGTCGTCCAGATAGTCCTTGAAGCCGGCTTCGACGTCCAAGCCGTCGCCATCCTGGCGCGGGGCCCCGGCTTCGAGATTCTCGCGGCCGGGTTCGGGCCCTTCGGGGAGCTTGGCCTCTCGATCGGCCCCGGTGGGCGTTTCCTTCACCCCTTTCTCGAGATCCTCCTCCTCGAGCTCGATCATCGGATTCTCGGAAAGCTCCTCGTCGATGACCTCGATGAGCTCCATGTTCGTCAGCGGCAGGAGCTTGATGGCCTGCTGGAGGGCCGGGGCGAGGATGAGCTTCTGGACCTGCCTCTGGTCCAGCCGTTGTCTGAGCACTGTCGATCTTCCTTCCGGGGCGCCGCCCCCGGCATCAATACAGGCGGAAATCCTCGCCTAAATAGCTTTTCCGGACGTCCTCCGAAGAAACGATCTCACCCGGGGTCCCCTCCTTGAAGATCCTCCCCTTATCGATGATATACGCCCGGTCCGTGATCTTCAGGGCCTCCCGGACGCTGTGGTCGGTCAGCAGAATTCCCAGCCCCTGCTTCTTGAGCTTCCGAACGATCTCCTGGAGGTCGATGGTGGCTAGGGGGTCGATCCCCGTAAAGGGTTCGTCCAGAAGGATGAATTGGGGGTCCGTGATCATGGCCCGCGCGATCTCGAGCCGTCTCCTCTCCCCCCCCGACAGGGTGTAGGCCTTGGCCGCCGCGAGTTTCTCCAGCCCGAATTCCTTCAAGGTCCTGGAAATGGTCCCGTTCTTCCTGGGCTCGGCGTCCGGGAGGGTCTCCATGATGGCCAACAGGTTGTCCTCCACGGTCAGCTTACGGAACGAAGATGGCTCCTGGGGAAGCAGGCAGAGGCCCTTCCTGGCCCTCAGGTACATGGGCAGGCCCGTGATGTCCTCTTCGTCCAGGTAGATCCGGCCCGAATCCTGGGGGACGAGCCCCAGGACCATGGAGAATGTCGTGGTTTTTCCGGCCCCATTCGGTCCCAGGAGACCTACGACCTCCCCCCTTCTAACCTCGATCGAGACGCTGTCGACAACCTTCTTCTTTCCGTAGCTCTTATTCAGGCTGACGGCTCTCAAAGAGTCTTTCATAGTTCACGATTTTATGACCGCGGCCGACCTGCCTCTCTCTTTATTTTCGATGAGGATTCTACCATCGCCCAGATAAAAAGTCAATTTGTCGCCCTCTGTCGTCCCCTTATCCTTTTCGACGAGAACGGGTCTCCCCGTCAGGACCACGGTGTCCGCCATGAGGTCATAATTGGCTTCCTCTCCCCGGCCCTCCTTGGTTTCCTGGATGATCACGACCTTCCCCTTGGCAAGGATCCTGTCCATCGCGTTCCCTTCCTCTTTGAGGCTGATGGCGAGGTCCGCCGACGTCAGCTTCATGGCGTTCGTGTCGAGGGAGCTCCCCCCCGCGAACTTGATTATCCTGCCCTTCGGGACGTAGCTCATTTCATCGGCCCCGATCGCCAGACGCTCCTCCCCGGGCTTGTCTTTGGGCTTGTGCGTGAAGCTCGCCTTCACCCCTCCCCGGCCGAAGACCTCCCCCGAGTCCTCCAGGATCTCGAACTCCTTGGCGAGGACCACGTCCTTGTCCTGCCAGATCCGGACATCCTCTTTGAAAAGGAACCGCTTGTTCGCCTTCGTATACGCAAGGTCCTTGCAGGAGATGAAAACGGGCTTGTCCTTGGAAAAGAATCCGACGGCCTTGTCGTCCTTTCCCGGCTTGAGCACCAGCTTGACGTCCCCCGAGGACTCCATGTCGCCGGATTCCTGGTTGACCGCGATCCATCCGGCCTCGACCTCGGTCCGGGCGGAATCGATCCGGGCCGGCATGTTGTCGGTCCCTACGGTCTTGAGGACGTCTTCCTTCTTGCGGTAAATGATCCTGTTCCCCCAGACCCGCCGTTCGTCCCCGCCGGCTCGGTCGGTGAGGTCGACCCGGGCCTCTCCCTTCGTCGAGAAATCCGTCAGGTCCCCGGCCCGGTCGAAATCCAGGCTGACCCATCGTCCCTGGACCTTGTCCGTCGTCCCGGCCGAGACCGAGAACGTCAACGAGCAGGACCCTTTGGCGATGATCCGGGACATCTTCGACTCGTCCGGGAATGAGATCAGGTGGATCTGGTCGGCTTCAATCTGTTGTCCGGGGTCCTCCACGTCCTTCGCCGTCTCTTTGAAGAACGCGGCCTTGGCGGCTCCCTGGAGAACTATGGACGTAACCTCCTGTTCATCGGAGGTCAGCCAGAAGATGAGGGTTTCCGCGGTCCCCCGGCTCTTCCCGTGGGACATCCGGACGTTGCCGTCCACCCACCCGGTCTTCGGTTTGCGCTTGTAGAGGAACTTGTCCCCTACAACAGAAAGGGGAAGATCGGTCTCCATCTTCGGCCGGACCTCGATCGCGAGGTCCCCCTCGAACTCAAGCGTTTGGGCCCGGTTCCGGTAGGTCAGGCTCCGCGAGTTCGCCTTAAGCCTGTTCGATGAAAAAACGACGCCCTGGTCGGTCCGCAAAACATCCCCCTTCTTGTCGTAGTCGAAAGAGGACGATTCGATGAGGACGTCCTTGTCCTTGACCCTGGCCCGTCCCGCCGCGTGGAAGTTGTTCAGGTCCTGGTCATAATCGACCCGGTCGGCCAGCAGGATGATCTCTTGGCCCCCCGTCTTGCCGTAATCCACCACCTCAACGTTCCCCTCGAGGTGGTTGAGCTTGTCCTCGCCCAGGTAGAATTTGTCGGCCTTGACCCTGGTCTTTCCCTGGCCGCCTTTGAAGAGGACGTGCTCGACGCCCTCCTTACGATCGACGTTCTCTCCCGGCAGGCGAACCGCCGGCGCCGCCTCGACGAGGGACTCGGCCGGAACGGGCCGCCTGTGGATAAAGTGGAAGGCGATGACGCCGGTGATGGCAAGAAGGGAAACAACGGCCGCCCACTTGGCCGTTATGGCCAGGAAGTACCGGACGTTCTCCTTCATGCCGCTCCCCTATCTCCGAATGTCTTCCACGGCCAGGCTGAGCTTCTCTTCCCCCAGGTATTCGGAAACGTGGAGCGTGTAGG
>JALHVH010000189.1 GCA_022867105.1 Candidatus Aminicenantota bacterium | reverse complement strand
TTTTCAAAGAGGGAACTCAACCCGCCCGCTTTTCCAAATTGGCAAACATAACCTCCCCTTTTTCCCACCGGGGAGGCGCAAGGATCCTTGTTGTTCGAAGACGAGGCTGAGATTCCGGCCTATGGTAAATCCGGGAAGCCGGCCCAATACTGACAATCAAAGGGAAAATTCTCTTTGCCGCGCAATTTCGGCCCGGAGAAATCGAATCGACGTTCCTTCTCAAAAGGGAGCAAAAAGGGGAAAGGGGGAATTTGCCGCCCCACGAACGCAAATTGACAGCGTTGGTTCGAGCGGTTATAATTTGCCCGAAACAGATGACAATTCAGGGGACGGGCGATGATTAAGAATACGGCTTTCAATAAGGACAGAACCGAGGTCAGGGAATACCAGACCCCGACATCCGGCGTATTTTTCGGGGTCAAAAAGGTCCTCTACGATAAGAGATCGAAGTTCCAGAAGATCGAGATCATCGAGAACAAGGAATACGGCCGGGTCCTGCTCCTCGACGGGCTCGTCCAGACCACGGAGAAGGACGAGTTCTTCTACCATGAAATGCTCGTCCACCCGGCCATGGCTTCCCATAAACGGCCCAAGAAGGTCCTCATCATCGGCGGGGGAGACGGCGGGGCCCTGCGGGAGGCCCTCCGGTATCCCGTCGAGAGGGCCTGGCTCTGCGAGATCGACGGGCAGGTCATCGAGGCCTGCCGGAAGCACTTTGATTGGCTCAAGCCGGCCTTCAAAGACGGCAGGGCGGAGCTTGTTATCGGCGACGGCAACATGTTCATTCGGAAAACGAAAGAAAAGTTCGACGTCATCCTCGTGGACTCTTCGGACCCGGTTGGGCCGTCTACCATCCTCCACAGCAGGGTATTTTACGAAAAACTGAAGACGCACCTCGCGCCCGGGGGCATTGTAGCAGCCCAGGCCGGCTCCCAAATTCTTCATCTTGAAGAGCATAGGGAGAAGAGCCTATTCCTTAAGAAGCTCTTCAAGCACGCGTCCTTTTACCTCGGTCCCGTCCCGACCTATCCGGTGGGCATGTGGTGCTACAATTTCCTCTCGGACAGCGTTGATCCCTTGGCCAAGAGACAACTCAGGGTCCCCGGCGGGCTCAAGTACTACAACCCTGGAATCCACCGGGCGGCCTTTGCTCTGCCGAATTTTTTTGTGGATAAGATCGGCTGAAATCGTTGAGTTCGGACGGACCAATCTGAGACGAAGGAGCCTTATTTTTTCGGCGTAAGACCGAGGATTTTTTTCAGCAGCGCTTCATTCTTGGGGAACTGGCCGGCCGCGGGCAGACGGGAGAGGAGTGTTGCCCAATTCAGGTCCATCGCGAACACCTTTTTGAACAGGGGCAGACTTTCGTCGACCCGTCCTGTAGAAGCCAGGGTGACGGCGGGCCAGAACACCATTTCGGCGTTGTCTGGGAACATCTCCATCGCCGCAGAATACTCGGAAACGGCTTCGTCGATCTTGTTTTCCGTGACAAGCTCATCGCCCCGGTTCATGTAGTTATAAGCCTTGTTGAGCCTGACGAGCCTTTTCAGTTCGGGGACCGGGTCCAAGTTGTCTTCGACCCTCAGGTCATAGATCCTGTCCTTCCACAAGAATCCGGAACCCTTGGCCTTGACCACGACGACGGCCGCAGATTGCTTGCCTCGGATATCGCCGCCTTCCTTCTGCGCGGCTTCGAGGGCGGCCAGGAGCCTGTCGACGAGTTCACCCTCGGCGGCTTCAAAGGCCTTGGCCATGGCCGGCCAGACGGTGGGCTTGAGCATCATGTTGGCTTGGCAAGAATAGCCGTCGCCGACGAAGTTCCCCGCTTCCGCGATGCAATTTTTCCCCGTGTGGGCGGCGACCAGCCCACGGGCGTCCACCATGGCCACCTGGCGGACGTCCTCGTTCCTGTCCGCTTTGAGCAGCGCGGCCAGGGCTTCGCCCGCGGTCTTCCCGGCCTTCATCAGCTCGAGCCCAAGGGGGCCATAGGAAGGCTCGACGAAAGATTGGGTAGCCACGGCCCCGACACCCGCTTCAGCCCAGGTCACGATGGACCCAACGGAGAACCAATGGGACTGGACGGCGACACCCATGTCGCCCGTATGCTTGTCAATGGCAACGATGGAATAGGTGTGCACCGGGCGCTGGGGATCTTCACGGGCGAGGGCCGGGGCGGCGACGAAGACGGGGAGGAGCAAGAACAGGACTTTTTTCATGGATCTTATCCTCATGGAAACGAATCGTTGAGCGTTCCTTCGGCGTGACGTTTCGAAAGGACCTTCAGCATGTCCGAGGTCATCGCCGCCAAGTCGAAGGAGGGTTTCCAGTCCCACTCCTCGCGCGCCGCCGAGTCGTCGAGGGACTCCGGCCAGGAATCGGCGATGGCCTG
>JALHVH010000021.1 GCA_022867105.1 Candidatus Aminicenantota bacterium | reverse complement strand
GCCTCGCTCAACGAGGATCATGATGGACGTCGCGGTGGCCACGGGCTTGGTGACAGAGGCCATATCGAAGATCATGTTCGCGTCCATGGGCCGTCCTTCGGGGACCCATTGGCTCTGCCCGTAGGCCTTCCGCCAGACGGTTTTCCCCTTCCGGGCGACTAGGAGAACGGCGCCCGGAAAGTCCTTGCGGGCCAAAGCCTCGTTTATGAGCGTGTCGAGAAACGCCAGCCGCCCCGAGGCCATCCCGACCTCTTCCGGCTTGGCCTTGGGCAACCCCTGGGCGAAACCGGCCCCGGCCCCGACTGTGAACAGTCCCAGGATGATCCAAAGGCCGATGCGTCTTTTCATGGTGCGTTCCTCCTTCTCATATTCACCGGACCGCGGCTTCCGATCTCCAGGCCAGGCCGTCTTGACGGATATGCCAGCTCGCGCCGTCCTCATTTCTATAGACCGCTTCGAAAAGCCCTTCGGTCGTCTGGATCAAGGGTGGGTAACCCCAGCCGCTGACCTTGAGCGCCTTATCGGACCCGAGGCCCAGCGCGGCGAGGTCGGTCGTGAAAGAACCGTTTGCGTCCCGATAGGCCCGTTCCCTGTAGTAGATCTTGCGCAAGGCCCACTTGACGGGTTCTTCGAAGGCGTCGGCGAAAAGCTCCTCCCCTTTGCCGACGACCTTGGCGGAGAACTGGACGAAGCCCCACATCTCCGGGTAATGAACGTTGATAAGGCCCTGGGGCGACCAAGTCCAATTATCTTCAGCATAGGGGATCCCGCTCGCCGGCTCCTTGGCCTTCGCGTAGCGCCCGTCTTCAGTCATGACGCTATATTCCACCCGGGAAAAGTTCACCCTCCACTGGTCGCCGGAGTCGGGGAGTTCTTTTTTCTTCGGGGCGAGTTCCCGGAGGACGGCCCAGGGGATGGCGACCTCCAAGGTCCAGCCTTTGTCCTTGTCCTTCGGGTTATTGATCGTCCCGTTGACGGATACGGCCGTTTTGAGCCCCCGGATGTCCCAGGCGTTGACGGCTGCATCAATATCGTCCCGATAGGGCTTGAGGAGCAGGAGGTCCCAGACCGTGTTAAGGGCATTCATCTCGAGCTCGCAGTACTTGTGGGTGTCCCCGTCCGGATCGATGAAGATCTCGAAGTCGTTGTCGTTATACACGACCGAATCGCGTTCCGTGAGTGTCGCCCAGACGGCCGGTTCCTCAAGATCGGCGGCGATGTAGAAGTATCGGTCGTCCCAGAGCATCTTGACCCGGGTGCGAAAACGCGGCCGGGGCTTGTTCGCTCCTTCGATGTCGACGAAACTTTCCGTCCATTCCGCCTTTTTCCAGGAAGCGTCATCGATCTTGCCGTCGAGCACGATGGGCTTCTGGACCCTGTAACAGACATAGAAACGGGGATCGAAGGGAACCTTCGGTTCGGAGACCTTCAGCTCATCCGCCAGTCCCGTCCCCTGGCCCAGCAGCAACGCGAAAAGAAACGCGAGCATTATTCTCCTCCTATATCCTACCTGAGCCGCTTGATGATGTGCCAGCCATACTTGCTTGTCACGTGATCGTAAACCGCCATCCCGATCTCGCCGACCTTGAGTCCGAAGCCCACGTCGCCGAAGGCCTTGACCATGCGGGTGCGGGAGAATTCCTGGTTCGCCGCGTCCGGCGCCGTGCCGGCGTTGGCCATGCTGTAAATGCCGGGATACGCGTCGTTGGTGTATTGCCTGACCAGGGCGTCGAAATCCTCCCCCTGCCGGGCCCTCATGAGGAGCTCCTGCGCCAGTTTCTGCGCGTCCGTCAGGCTCCTGGTGATCCCGGCGTCCGGGATCGTCCCCTGGAACGCGATCAGGATGTGCTGGACCGTGACGTGCTCGGGCTCCGGGACCTGACCGGAGAGAAAGGCCGAGACAAGAACGAGGACGGCGATCCCGACGATCTTTCTCATGGGTTCCTCCTGATGATCATAGGTTGATGAATTCTACGGGGTTCCCGCACCAGGCGAGGAATCCCTCGAAATCGGAAAAAGACAGTCCCAGTGTGGACGTGTTGACATTGGGGTGGAAGTTTACACCGGCGGCGCTCCTGAGCTCCAAGTCCACGATGACCCGGACCTCGCGGCCCTTGTCATGGATGAGTCCGAAAGGTGATACCGAGCCCGGCTCCAGTCCAAGATATTTCATCAAACGCCCGGGAGAGGCAAAGCTGAGCCGGTCCTCGTTGAGCTTTGAGGTCAGCGCTTTGAGGTCGACCCTCCGGGAGGCCTCGACGATGACCAGGTAATGGCAGTTCCCGCGGTTGTTGCGTAAGAAGAGGTTCTTGCAATGCGCCCCGCGCAGGCCTCCCCAATATTTTTCGGCTTCCTCAACCGTGGACACCGGCGGGTGTTCATGACGAGCATAGGAGATTCCCAGCTTGTCCAGCGCCTCGATGACCTCCCTTTCGATCTCATTCACCGTCGCATCCCTGTCCTTCGAATCGCTTATCGCATTTGCCCATAGAGATCATCGAGCTTGACGCCCGGCCCCTTTCTATGACAAAGGGAGGAACAAAGTCAAGCCTGGAATGGGCGGCAGGATTCCTATACAATCGAAGCATGAACGATAAGAATACCGCTTCCATCCTCCTGACCCCCATCGACGTCGGCCGCGTGACCGTGCCCAATCGGTTCGTCCGTTCCGCGACGAATGATTACATGGCCAAGGACGACGGGTCCATCACGGACCGGCAGGTCGGACTTTTCGAAGAGCTGGCCGAGGGCGAGGTCGGGTTGATCATCACGGGACACGCCTACGTCCAGCCCTCGGGCAAGGCGAGCCCCCGGCAGATCGCCATCCACGATGACCGCTTTGTCCCGGGCCTGGCCAGGATCGCGGAAGCCGTCCACAAGCATCCTTCGAAGATCTTCATCCAGCTGGCCCACGCCGGACGCCAGACGAAGAAAAAAGACTGCGGCTCGGTGCCGGTCTCCCCTTCCGCCGTCTATGACCCGTCCTCCAGGTCCATGCCAAGGGAGATGACGCCGGCCGAGGTCAAGAACCTCATTCACGACTTCATCGCCGCCGCCCGCCGCGTCCGTTGGGCAGGATTCGACGGTGTCCAGGTCCACGCGGCCCATGGCTATCTCCTTTCAAGCTTCCTCTCGCCCCATACGAACCGCCGCCGAGACGAGTGGGGAGGTCCGCTTGAAAACCGCGCCCGGGTGGTCGTCGAGATCATCCGGGGGATCAAGGACGCGACAGGGCCGGATTTCCCCGTGATAGCTAAACTGAATTCGACCGACTTTCTGGAAAGGGGTCTGACCCCCGGTGAGAGCGTCGAGATCTCCCGCATCCTGGACGCTGAAGGCCTTGACGCGATCGAAGTGAGCGGCGGAATGACCGAAGCCGGCAAGGGATCGGTTTGGCAGGGACTTCGTTCCGAGGACCAGGAAGGATACTTCGTCGAGAATGCCGCGGCCATCAAGAAAGCCGTTCATATCCCGGTCTCAGGCCTGGGAGGGATCCGGACGCTGGCCGTCGCCGAAAAGTTCGTTTCGGAAAGCTGGGTCGACATGATCTCGATGAGCCGCCCCTTCATCCGGGACCCTCATCTCGTCCATAGGTTCCGGGAGGGCGAAGTCACTTCGTCCGAATGCATATCCTGCAACAAGTGTTTCAACCCGCGCGGCATCCGCTGTGCGGAGGTCGATGTCTAAAGGGACCTTATTTGTTCAGATCCCTGTAAGCGGCTTCCATGAGGATGAAGAAGGCCTGGCCTTCGGTCGCCGTGCCCGGCGCCTCGAACGTCGGCGATCCGCAAACGTCCTGGACGAACCCCATCCGGTCCACCTTGGCCCGGGCCGCTTCCCTCATCTTGTCCGCGCGCGGCCTGTAAGAGACATCGATCCAGCCGCCCTTGATACCCCTATAGATGGAATAGGCCATGAGCTGGGCCAGGTTTGTTTCGACGAACGACTTTGGGTCGTCGACGACGTCGTGAAAATATCCGTCGGGACGAAGATAGGTCAAACAGCCGTCAATGACGTCCTTGATATGGCCTTCGAGTTTCCTTTTTTTGTCCGCCAAGCCTTCCGGCAGGGCGCGCAGAACGCGCGTCATGCCCGCGGCCGCCCAGCCGTTCCCCACGCCCCAGAAGGCCTTGCGGGCGAATCCGTTCAGGCCGTCATCCCAGATGTGAGAGAAGAGTTTTTTCTCCTTGTTCCAGAGGAGTTTGCGGAACCCTTCGATCTGTTTTAGGGCCTCTGTGGGCTGTCCGGCAACCGCAAGGAAAGGCGGCGCCATGTACATGGATTCGATCCAGACCTGCGGTTTGTTGTCAATATGATAGAAGGTCCCGTCCTTCGTCTTCGGGGCCTTGCGGAGGAAATAATCCAACATCTTCTCCGCGCCCGCCTTGAGAACGGGGTCCCCCGTCAGCTTCGCCGCGTAGAGGACAGGCTCCCCGTTCGATCCCGGATCCGTGACGCCGTGATTATCGCAAACCTGGCCGAGCCTGCCGTCGTCAGAGCTCCGGATGACGGCCTCTTTGGCCATCAGGATGACCAGGTCGGCGTCGCCCCATTCCAACAGAGCCTGGGACGCCACCCCCTGCTCCCAGGCCTGCCTCTGCATGGTCAGCATCGCGGTCCTGACCCTCTCGACAAGGGGGTCGGGACCGGGGCCTTTCGCCGTCTTGGACGCTCCGTTCGAGGAGGCCCGCCCGAGGCCGATGCCCGCGGCGCCCCCGTAGGCCAATGTCTTTTTTAAAAAGTCCCTTCTTTCCATTCTTTCCTCCTTCCGTCAAAGGGCTCCTTCTTTCTTCGCGTCATTATACGGCAAGCGCCTGGAATTGGCGATGGAAGATTCTTGGATATGGCCCGGGGCTGATGTATAATCAACAAGTTGAGGATTCGATCCCTCCCGCCCGTTCCACCCAATCCACCCATATAACCCAGAAGGATCAACAACTTATGAGTGGACCCATGTCAAATTGGCAGTTAGTCCCCGTAAGCTATTTTAAGCTTTTATTAGCCGCCAACAAGTCAGGACCAAATGAAAAATAGAACTGAATTATAGCAAAATAGATTAATAATTTGTACTTATTAATTAAGGAATGTACGATAATTTGTGCTAAATTAAATCTTTGTTTCGACCAATTCATCCTGCACGTTTTCGATCGGCTTTTTGCACAATTGCGGGGACACGGCTCGAGAAATACAATCATTTACAAAATATAAAACATAAAATACAAGCAGAGAAAGAGATTGCCCATACTCCATAAACCTTAAAAAACCTTGATTATGTGATGTTTTTATAGCCCAATAGGATATTAACGGCATTCCCGATACAATTATTATAGTCCATAGTTTTCTTTCCCAATTCTGGTCCTTTACCAAAAAATATATCGGCAAAAGCGCCAAAGTAAAAGAATACGGTTTCATCCTAGGCAAAATAATAATAAGTGCTAACATTCCGAATGAATAAATATCCAAAAAGCTTCTTTCTCGCTTTCTTAGGTAAAGGGTAAACAAAACAAAAATAATGCATAACAATAAAAAGTACTGCGCAAAAAACATCGTAAGATTACCATTAAAAAAATGATTCGTTATTTCCTTGATATAAAGAAATATTGCAGGCGAGCGGTATTCTCCAACTTCTTTTAACGGATTATAAAAAATTGACAGCCGTCTAATCATAAATTTATAATACTGAACAAATAGCTTTGGATCCATGGCATAAGAAATAATATTACTTGCCATAAATAGACTTGCAAGTCCTCCAAATATCCGGGCTTTTTGAGCTTTTGATTGTTTAGAAAAAGCAAATAAGGAACCAAAAATAAGAGGAATAATCTTTATAATTCCTATAATTGCTAGAAAAAATGCGGAGAGATAGTTGTTTTTTTTAGTAATATAATAAAAGACAAGTGAAAAAAAGAATAATTCGACAATTCCTATATTCCCTGTCAAGAAATTCCAATAGGCAGATATAAAACCCGTAAAGAGGAGTATAATAAGAAACAGCGGGTTAAATGTTGCATTAGCTTTTCTGATTATTAAAAATACAGCGGCAAGTAATACGCACCACAAAAAATAGTAATAGGCCTTTGGGCTTGCAATTTGATTACAATAAGACACCATTGTATGCAATATGTTAAAAAACCCAAGGGTTATGGGCGGGTATAGAAAAGGATAATGATATCTTCTTTTCCCTAAATGCTTTTGTAGGTTTATTACGGAATATGGATTCTCACCGCTTGCATAAGTCTTTACTGCGGCGTGATAAATATTGAAATCCCATCCGGATACTTTATAGTCATTAATTATTAAGGCAATATTGAGCAAAATAAGAAAAATACCTAACCATAACCAAATGTTTCTTTTCACTAAAACTATCTTCCGGATGAAACTAGTGACGTGCATCCCATTGTCTGGACAGTTGAGAGGCCTTCTGAAGGTGCATTAAATACCTGCCTATCATAACCATTATAATCATTTTGATGCCCAAAAGCAATTTTCCCCGGAGCGGCAGAAAATCGGCCTCACCAGAAGCCCTGGAAGCGACGATCTCAAGCCGGTCCATATCAAACCGCGGCCTCCCCAGCCGCCGGAGATGGAGGGGCAGCCATTCATCGGAGAATTCTTAAATTGACACGACAAAAAGTTGACAGCGTGCGCCCCTTCTCCCCATATGGGCAGCTGATGTATAATCATTTTCCTTGAATGTCATCATAAAGGAGATATCTCATGGCTAAGTTCGAAGGCGTGAAATGGATGCCCAAGCAGATGCGCTACCTCCTTCCCAACAAACAATTCGAGATCTTCGAGGGAGAAGCGAAGGTGTTCGCGCTTTCCCGCTCCATCATGTATGCGATGTTCATCTGTTTTGAGGGCATCAGGTTCTATTGCAAAAGGAACCCTAAGGGGCAGCTCGAGGTGACCTTCCTCAACTGGCACAAGAACCTCGAACGGCTCCGTAGGGGTATCGCCTTCAACCTCGGTAAGGACCAGCAGGGCTGGGTCCCGTCATCGGAGGAGCTTGAGAGCATCTTCATCCACCAGTATTTCGTGGACCCGGACATCCGGCCTTTCCTGGAGGAGATGGCCGCGCTCGACGCCCAGGGATATCTGAGGCCTTTCACGGTCGATGAGGAACACTCCATGGGGGTCACCTTCCCCAACCAGCCCGCCATCCGGGCCCTCGCCTGCCGTTACGACCAATATCTCGGCGAGCCGTTCTGCGGCGTCGTCATCCCCCACCTGGTCCGGGCCATGGGGGTCAATGGGACAGGCTGTCTCAAGCTCGGCATCAACTACCTGATCAGCGTCAAGGCCATCGACGAAGCCAGAAAGATCACGCCCGAGGCGGCCGCAGCCCTTTTCCTGGACGATAACCCGCGTGGAAACCTCGAGGACCGTCAGGTCACGGAATGGGACTCCTCCTGCTGTCTCTTCGCCCTCCGCGACGGTTCCGTCATCAAGATTCCGGAGAGCAACCTCATCCTTCCGTCGGTGACCATCCAGGGCATGGTGGCCGTCCTCAGAGAAATGGGGGTCCCCGTTATGGAACGGCATATCGCCTACCGGGAACTTCTGGAGAAGGTCCGGTCGAAAGAGCTCGTCGCCGTATGCAGCATCGGCACCGCCGGAATCCTGAACAGGTGCGCCAAGCTCGTCCTAGTCGATAACGACCTCAAGATCGTCGCCACCCATGTCCCCGATGAAGGACACCCGCTTTACAAGAAACTCAGGGAGGCCCGGACCCATTATTGGGACATCTATAAGGAAAAGGCCAAGCTCCCGGCCGGAATGAACCTTTATAAATACGTTCTTTGATCCCGGCGAGAACCCCGGGGACCCGGGGGATCTCGCCGGTCCGGGTCATGGCCCGGACGTCCGCTCTTTTTTATTCCAAAAGGCCCATCTTTCGCAGGGCCTGTTCTCCCCTGTCCCCCTGCGGCGCGTCCTCGGGCAGATAGAGCATCACCCCGCTCTTCACCGGCCGGATAACGAGCCTTCCCTCTTCCCCGAACCCGTTCGTCACCTGCACCGGGTCATCCCCTTCGTAGTACTTCCTGAAGGCCTCGTTGAAGCCGCTAAAAACGGAGTGGATCCCCTTGAAATTTCCGTTCCGCAACTTCACGATGGCCAGCCTGACGAATTCCTCATGAGTAAGTTTCTTTGTCACGTCTCTCCTCCATGAACGCATCTGCGGTCGGCCGCCCGCTACGAGAGACGCCTCGTCGGCGCTTATTTTCTCAGACGGGAATTCTCCGGATCACGGGGATGATCTCGGGTCCTCCAGGCGGGCATAAAACTCTCCGGGCTGAAGCTCCGCGAACCGGGCGCCGGAAAGGACTAGGTGCTTCCGGATGTCGACACAGAGGTGGCATTTCGAAACATAGCCGCATCCCTTCGGAACATAGCCGAAATCGCGGACCGCCAGATCATGAAGGTCCTTGATGTCGGTGAGGAGGGCCGCGATGACGGGATGTTCGCCCGGGTCCACTTCGCGATCGCCGTTCGCAAGGCGGTCCAACGAACTCAGCGCGATCCCGCCGCAATATCCGGCCACGTAATTCCCATAATTGTCGAAATGAGCGCAGCGGGGGGCGAAAAGTTCCGCCCGGCAGTCCTGTTCGAAGAACGCGGTGGCGGGTTGTTTTCTGAAGAGGTCGGGCGCGTATGCCGCCCGTCCCATGGGAAAGAGTTCGCCTTGGGACAATCCTTCCCTTCCCCTTGCGAGGTACTCCCGAAAGGTCATTGTGCCGGTCGTCCCGAGCCTGAGGAATTGGTAGAAGTAATATTCCTGGTGAACGATGCAGGCCTTTCCGAAGGCCTCCCGGCCATAACGGACGGCCCTGGCCGTCCTCTCGAACGGCACCTCCTCGGCGATGAACGGGTTGACGCTGACCGATACGCCCTTGAGACCGGCCTCCTTAAGATCGAGGAAGCTGTATTTCGCCGTCATGTCGTCCTTGCACCAGAAACCGTTGGTCTCGACGAAGGTCGAAGGGATGCCCAGCGCCGCCGCCTGGCGCGCCGCTTTCATAAGCAGGTCAAAGTTCAGGAAAGGCTCCCCTCCCGTAAAGCGGAGGCCCTGGTTGATGCCGACCCCATCGGGGCCCTCGGGGGCCGGGGCGATCCGTCCCGCCAGATAGCCCAGCGTCCTTTCGAGCAGGCTGTCGGACATCCAATCGGCCTTCCAGGCCGGCGAACACGCGTACATGCAGTGCCGGCAGGAACTCGAGCATTTATAGGAAAGGACGATGCCTGCGGAAACGGGCTCCGGGACGGCGATCTTGGGGGCCATC
>JALHVH010000188.1 GCA_022867105.1 Candidatus Aminicenantota bacterium | reverse complement strand
ATAGACCCCTTTTTGGGCCATCAGGTCGAGGACGTCGTCCTCCATCTCGTTCCAGTGCTCGATGCACTCGACGCCGGCCTGGACCGCGATCCGGGTCATGGTCGTCGGGATGGTGTCGGAGAATCCGCCGCCGTGGGCCGTGATGTGCATCCCGAGCGTCTTCGCCTCGTCCACGGCCGCCCGCGCCTCTTCCGGCGTGAAGGTCGGCGAGATCTTGATGTGGCGGAAGCCCTCTTTGTTCATCTCCCGGACGGCCTTGCGGAAGGCCCAGGGACCGTCGGCCGCCAGGGCGCCGTGCATCCCGTCGCCATGCCCTCCGGTGACCGTGATGAGGTAGCCGCACGGGAAGAGCCGGATGGTGTCCACGTAACCCATCTCCTGCGCCTTTCGGAGCGCCTGAATAGACTCGATGGGAGAGCCGACGTCGCGGATCGCCGTGACCCCGCTCTTGAGGTAGAGGTTCATCAGCTGGAGTCCTCTGAGCGCGGCGAGACTGTTGGTGTCCGTGTGGTATTCGAGCTGGTCCGTCTCCGAAGTGATATGCGTGTGACAGTCGATGAAGCCGGGGAGGATGAATTTCCCGCGGACGTCGATGACGTTCGCTCCTTTCGGGACCTTGACCGTGGCGGCCGGCCCCACGGCCAGGATCTTCGCCCCCTGGACGAGGACGGTGGCGTTTACGACCGGCGCCGCGCCCGTCCCGTCGATGACCGTTCCGCCCAGAAGCGCCGTCACCGGCTCTTCTTTCTTCTCTTTTTTCTCTTGGGCGTGGGAGAGGAAAGCGATGGAAAACATAAGAACGACAGAAAAGATGAAGATCTTCTCGTTGGATTTGACTGCCATGGGGACTCCTCCTTGATGACGCATGAAAAATAGGCTCGAGTCTCAGAGATTAGTCCCTCCGGAGTGGCCCTGTCAAGGCAAAATGAAAATGTCCGGTTCAGCCATTCCGGCCAAATCCTCTCAAGAAAACCGTTGTGATGGAGGCTCGGATCAGGCCCGCAGCAGCGGCCGGGTCAGGCAGGTCGGTCCGCCGCTTCCTTTGAAGGCGATCTCGTCGCCCTTGATGACCTGAACGACACAGCCTGCGGCCTCGAGGGCTTTTTTCGTCAGAGGATTTCGTTCGAGCATGACCACGCGGCGCGGGGCCAGGGCGAGAACGTTGCAGCCCTGGATCGGGAATTCAGCCTCCGGGATATCGATGAGCTCGATCTTCCGAGCCTTGAGGACCTCATAGAACGGGACGGGAAGGAGCTTCTTGTAAACGACGGCCAGGTCCGCGTCGAGAAGGCTGATGAAGGACTGAAGATGCAGGACGTCGCCCGGGCCGCTCCAAAATGGGAGGTGAAAAGCGATGACCTCGATACCGAGCGGGTCGAGGAGATTTCTCAAGGCGTCGACGCCGGCGGCGTTCGTCCGGAAGCCCCGGCCCACGGCGAGCGTGTCATGATCGAGCCAGAGTGTGTCCCCGCCTTCCGCCGTGGCGGTTCCGTCGATAAAACCGAGGACCGGGACGCCCCATGCCTTCAGGGCATCGCCAACGGCCGGGCCTTCGCCGCGGCGGGCGATCTTCCCGGTCTGGAAAAGGACGGCCCCGGCGTCCGTGACGATGAACGGGTCCTGGGTGTAGAGGGAATCGAGGCCGGTCCGATCATCCACGGGAAGGCTGAGGACCTCGGCGCCACTCCTTTCGAGGACGCGGATGAAAGCGTCGAACTCGTTTTCGGCCGCGGCGAGGTCAGGCGGGTCCGCGTAATTCAGATTTTTCCATTGGGCCTCGATCGCGGCCTTGTCCCGGAACGCTTCCCGCGGCCGTTTGACGATGACGCGCCGGAGCGGCCCGACCATGCTTTGGCTTCCATAGGCTTTCATCAGCCGGGATTATAAGAAATCGGGTTATCTTATTCAAGTTTGGTGCCTTGTGGGCAGACCACGAGGGCGCCGAGCCGCTCATCCGCGTTCGGTCGCCGCTTTCCCGGCCTCGAAAGAATGGGGGCCTGTGTGGTAATATGGTCGTGTGGAGGGACGCATGGCCAAGAAACGCTTTACACTCGCCGAAGCCAGAAAGATAGGCAAGGCCCTGGGCCTCAGCTGGAAGAAGGTCGATCTCAACCAGTTCCACATGGGACTCAACGTCGAGTTGGAGCACGGGACGAGGAACCTCTTCACGAACGTCACGGACGACGATGAGGTCCTGACCGCGAAGATCGCCCTGGCCCACCTCTCGGAATTCCCGGACTACTACACGCGGCTGGACAAACTCGAGAAGGCCGCCGAGAAGTACTGGAAGTCTTAGCCGCGAGCGGGAGCGGGCCGGCATCCGCACCTTCGCCTCCTGGAGGTCGCCGGGAAAGGGGCGAACGCGAAGATCACAAGCCCCGTGTTCCTGACCAACACGGTAACCCTGGCGTTGACGGACATCGCGGAGAACGAGCTCAGTTCGAGCCAGGTTTCCAAAGATGCCGTCATCGTCCCGCTGAAACCCTTCGAGATACAAGCGATCAAGATCAGATAAGATCGGGTATCAGTATCCCGGATGAGAGTGCCCGGGAAAAAGAGGACGGCGAGAATCGGTTTCGTTTTCCCCCTTGACAAGAGTATGTTAAAATCATATATTATAATATGGAGTATGACATGGTAAGAAAATCAGTTATTATGGAAGATCGTTTCGCCTACGAGATTGGGCGCTTCGCAGCCAGGGAAGATCGCGATTTCTCCAATGCGATGCGTTACGCGGCCAGGATCGGCCTGATCGCCCTGGAAAACCCCGAATTGACCGTTATCGAGATTAAAGACATCCTCGATGCTCAGGCCGATTTCGAGACGGGCCGTGTCTCGGAATTGAAAATTGATGAATTATGAGGATTCTCGAAACCGCGAAATTCGCCCGGACCAGGAAGAAACTCGTCGATAAGGGCGAAATCGAAGCTTTGAAAGCGGCGATTCTTGCGATCGCCGTCGAGCCGCTGACCGGGAAAAGGCTTCACGGCGAACTCGCTCCCTTGAGAACCTATGCCTATTCGGCCAAGGGGCAATCCCGTCGACTGATCTATAAATTCAGCGCCGATGAGATCGTTTTGTTCTCTTTCGGGCCGCGCCAGGGGATTTATAAGGAATAGCGGCGGGGAACAAAAAAGGGACGGTCTTCCGAAGAAGGCCGTCCCTGTCTTCGCGTGTTCCGAACGCTGAAGCCCGCGCTTTACTTGCCCTTCCGGATGAAGACGTCGCCGTTAAAGGTATTGAAGGTGTACTCTGGGCCGCCGCCGTTAATGGCGCCGTAAATGTTCTTCTCGAAGCTGATGCGGTACTTGCCCTTTCCTGACTTCGAGACTTCCTCGGCCTTCTGGGGGACCGGCTTGAGCGTGATGTCGAAATCGCTGTAGATCTCGCCCTGCTGGGACTTCATCTTGACGTTGGCCTTGATGTCCGCCGGGAGTGTCACGTCGACGTCGCCGTTCATCGAGCTGAAGGACATGGGCTTATCAGGCGTGACCCGGGTCATGGTCACGGTCACATCCCCGTTCACGGTGTTGACGACGGCGTTCCCCGAGATGTTCCTCAGGGTGTTCGAGCCGTTGACGTTCTCGACCTCGATCTCGCCGCTGACGTTCTCGACGACGATATCGCCGTCGTTCGTTGAGTGGAGCTCGAGGGACGAGGCGCGCGGGACCTGGATCGTGATGTCCACGGAGTACTTCCAGGACTCGGTGCTGATGGAGACGACGTTATTCGATTCCTCGACCTCCAGACGTTTCAGGATGTCCTCGAACAAAGACCTGTCGATCGCGGCTTCATCCCCCTCCCACTAGGATTATAAAAATATCCGAGATTTCCGCCAATCCTCCCGGCGGAAGAACATTATTTTACGGTCTTCAGGGTTTTTTTCGGCACGGGGACCCAGTTTTCGAGGAACTTGCGGCCGCCTTCCTTCTCGTCGACCAGGGCCTGGAAAAGGGCCTTCAAGTGCT
>JALHVH010000187.1 GCA_022867105.1 Candidatus Aminicenantota bacterium | reverse complement strand
GTCTGGATCTTGATGAATTCGCCGGGACCGGCTTAAGGTCGCCTTGGATAGGGGCCATGCTGTCCGTATTCCTGCTCTCTCTGGCCGGATTTCCGCCGACCGGGGGGTTTCTGGCCAAGTTCCTGGTCTTCGGCACTGCCGTTGAGCGCGGCTTGAGCGGCCTCGTCATTATCGCCGTTCTGGCCAGTCTGGTTTCCGTCTATTATTACCTCCGGGTCATTGTCGTCATGTACATGCGTCCTCCCCTGGAAGAGGTCGGTCCTGAGGACGACCAGCCCGGCGTCTTCCTCGCGCTCTTCTTCTGCCTCTACGCCGTCCTCCAGCTCGGGATAGCGCCGGGGAACATCCTGGCGTTCATCAAGCAGGCCATGAATTTCTAGGTAGGAAAAAACGCTGGAGCAGGACATAAGCCGAATTCTGTTCCCGCCGAAGCGGGGGCGGTTATTTGTCTGGCCCCCCGGTTACCCAGGGGGACGAGCGACCTACCCACCCCATGGGACGGGCCGTCCCAAAGCGGGGTTCGTTTGGTCTTGCTCCGGATGGGGTTTGCCCTGCTCCCGATGTCACCACCGGGACGGTGAGCTCTTACCTCGCCATTTCACCCTTGCTCCCCGGAAAGGCTGCGCCGTTCCCGGAGGGCGGTGTCTTTTCTGTGGCACTTTCCCCCGGTCTCCCGGAGTCGCCGTTAGCGACCATCCTGCCCTTTGGAGTTCGGACTTTCCTCCCCTTCGTCCCCGGATTCGGGGGAAGGAGCAACCGCCTCGCCTACTCCAGCAGTTATCTTTATACCATATTGTTCGAGTTTCTTATAGAGGTTGCTCCTCGGCGTGTCGATTTCCCTTGCCGTCTGGGAGATGTTCCAGCCGTTGGACCGGAGTTTGGCTAGGATGAATTCCTTTTCGGCGATCTCGCGGAATTCCTTGAGCGTCCGGACGCCGGCCTCGTCCGGGAGATCGACCTCTTTCTCCTCACGGAACTGCTCGGGCAGGTCCATCTTATCGATGACGTCCTTTTCCGTGAGGATGATGAGCCGCTCCACGACGTTTCTGAGCTCTCGAACGTTTCCTTTCCAGAAGTGGCCGACAAGGGCGGCCATGGCTTCGCCGCTGAATGTCTTCGGCTTGAAGTTGTTCTCCTCGCAGAATGTCCGCGTGAAATACCCGATCAGGAGGGGGATGTCCTCCTTCCTCTCGCGAAGAGCCAGTGAATAGAGAGGGACCACGTTCAGCCTGAAGAAAAGGTCCTCCCTAAAACGTCCCTCCTTCATCTCCGCCCGCAGGTCTTTGTTCGTGGCGGCGATGACCCTGACGTCGACCTTGCCGATCTTGGCCGATCCAACCCGCTGGACTTCTCCCTCCTCCAGGACCCGGAGAACCTTGGATTGGGTCTTCAGGCTCATGTCCCCGATCTCGTCCAAAAAGATCGTGCCCCCGTCGGCCTGCTCGAATTTTCCCATCTTCCGTTCCGTGGCGCCGGTAAACGCACCCTTCTCATGGCCGAAGAGTTCCGATTCGATGAGCTCTTCGGGAATCGCGGCGCAGTTGACTTGGACGAATTTCTCCTTGGCCCGGAGGCTTCGGGCATGGATGGCCCGGGCGATGAGCTCCTTCCCCGTTCCGCTCTCTCCGTGGATCAGGATCGTGGCGTTGGTCGGGGCCGTCTTGAGGATCTCCTTCCAGAGGTTCCTGATCAGTTCATGTTCGCCGATGATCTCATAACGCTTCTCGGACCTCTTTCTCAGATCAAGACACTCGGTCCGGAGCTTGTTCCGGTCGAGGGCGTTCCGGATGCTCAAAAGGACGCGCTCACGGTGCAGGGGTTTCTCGAGGAAATCGAAGGCCCCAAGCTTGGTGGCCTCGACCGCGGTCTGGATCGTCCCCTGCCCGGAGATCATGATGACCTCCGGGGAAGACGGCCTGCCCTTGATCTCAGCCAGGATCTCGAGGCCGTCGCGTCCCGTCATCTTGATGTCAAGCAGGATGAGGTCCAGCCCAACGGTCTCCTGGATGATTTCCAGGGCGTCTTCTCCGTTCGAGGCCTCCAGAAGTGAATAGCCCTCATACTCCAGGATCATTTTGAGGGATTTACGGATGTTCTCTTCGTCGTCCACAACCAGGATCTTAGCCTTGCGTTCGTTCTTCATCGCGCGTCCGTCCTTCGCCCCGGAATTCTATCATGTTTCCCGAACCCGTCCAAGCCCGCCCTCCCGGGGTAAGGAAGCATCTTTTTTCGTGTGATTGAATCGGCAGGGGCTGAATTATTATTGGGCGGCACTGGATGCCGCCCCCAAGCCCCCGTAGCGGAGGGGGGACCCGTCGGGCTAAAGAAAACTTGTCCGGCACGATGGAACTGCTGTAAGATTCTGCCAGGGAATGTAAAAGGAATTTACGGACGCGTGACAAGTCGGTTCCCCGGTCTTTGTGTAGGCCATATGGTATGAATATTGCTGCTAAAATAAAACGATGAAGAATAAAGCGCCGGCCGCCTTCTGCGTTTCAACCCTCCTTTTGGCAGCCGCACTTCCCGCATTTCCCGTACCTTCTCCCCTGCAGAACGCCGCCAAATATTTCGTTTTGGATAATGGCCTCAAGGTCGTCCTTTACGAGAAGCCCGGTTTGCCGCTCGTCAACATATCGGCCGCCGTGAACGTCGGAACGAAGGATGAACCCGAAGGATCGAGCGGCCTCGTCCACCTCCTGGAGCACGGCATCCTCTTCCGGGGGACGGAATTCAGAAGCGGGACGGAGATCAGCCGCGATATCCGGCGAAACGGCGCTTATTTCAATGCTTTTACGGGCCAGGACCTGGCCGTTTTCGAGATCTCCCTGCCGTCCGACAGGTTCGACTTCGGCCTGACGAACCAGAAGGAGATCCTGTTCAACTTCGACGTCACAGCCGAAGAGCTCGAAAAGGAGAAGGATATCATCCTGGAAGAGATCCTTATGGTCCGGGATGACCCCAGGAAGTACGCGGCTTCGCTCGTTTACCAGAACCTGTTCAAAGGGCATCCCTACAGGAATCCTGCCTATGGGTCGGCGGAAGACCTCCGGACCATCACCCCGGACAAGCTAAAGGCATTCTACGCGTCCTTCTTCGTCCCCGGCAACTGTTCCTTGGCCGTGGTCGGGGACCTTCCCCTCAAGGACATGGAAGAGAAGGTCAGGGCCGTGTTCTCGTCCGTCAAGGGTGCTGACTTCAAGCCCGCGACGTTTGAAAAAGCCGCCCTCCTTGGGAAAACTGAGGAGGTCCGGGAGGAGATGGACGTCAAGGAGGCTTATCTCGCCATCGGTCTCATCGGTCCCGATTATAACAACCCCGACCAGTACGCGGTCGATCTGCTGACCGAGATCCTGGGCCGAGGGCTTAACCCGATGCTGAATTCCGCATTGAGGGCGAGACGGGACCTCGTCCACACGGTCAGTATGAACTACTCCGCCCTTAAATATGGCGGGGCTCTCATGGCTTTATTCACGCTCGACCCGAAGGACGTCTCCATGGCCAGGGCCGAGGCGCTCCGCTTCCTGAACCAAGTTAGGGACCTGAACTTTTCCGAGGAGGACTACTTAAGCCAGGACCAATTCTATGTTTTTGACTACTTGAGGAGCGCCAAGAACCAGGTCAGGTTCAACTCCCAAAAAGCTCAGGAGACGGGCCTGCTTCTCGCCAGCTCCATGGCTCGCCACCTGCTTCTTTTCGAAGACAAGGGCAACAAAGAAAGCTTCCTGGCCAGGATCGATCGTGTCAATTCGAGCGACCTCCGGAGGGCCGCCGCTATATACTTGAGCAAGGGAGAGGGTATCGTTGTCACCATCGTGCCTAAAAAGAAGTCTTGAGGCCGGCGGCCTGTCCGGGAAAATGGCCGGGCTCCTGTCCTCCGGCCTTCTCGTCCTGACCCTGGCCGGCGGCGTCTTGGCCGGGCAAGACCCGGGACCATGGAAGAACCCCCCGTGCCGGAACACTCTGGATAACGGCCTCACCTGCATATTCCAGAAGGATGATTCATCCGAACTCACCTGTCTCCTCCTTCTCATCCGGGGCGGGAAGAGCGCCGAAGCAGCCGGGAAGAGCGGGCTGGCTTACCTGACCACACGGTTGGCGGTTGAGGTTCCGGACGAGGGGAAGGTCCGGGACCTCATGCTCCAATCCACGCGCCTTTCCGTGGCCTCCTTCGAGGACTGCACGCTCATCAGTGTTCAGTGCCTCTCCGGCAACTTCGAGGAGTCGCTGAAGATCGTCAGCAAGATCATCCGGGACCCGCTGTTCTCGGGACTGAGGATCGACGCCATCGTCGAGAACATGAGTCATCAGGGAAAAGCCGAGCTTGATTCCGCCTCCAATGCCGGGCACGCCGAGCTAATGCGGGCATTTTTCGGTCCCGAAGGATACGGGGGGGCGGTCTGGGGAACGGAAGAAAGCCTGAAGTCCATCCGTAAAAACGACATCACCCAATTCTACGAGACCTATTTCAAGGCTTCCAACATGGTTCTGTCCATTGCTTCCGACCTAGAAGGGCCCGTGGTCGCCGGTCATGTCAAAAAATATTTCGGCGGCATCAAGCCTGGGACCCGCAAGGAAGCCCGCCCGGGTGCCATCAAGGTCCCGGCGGACAGGCGGATCTTCAGGGAAAAAGAGGCCAAGCAGTCGTATCTGGGGCTTGGGTTCCCTCTGCCCGGTCTCTCGCCCAGGAATTACGCCCTTGCTTACCTAACCGAGGACATCCTTGGCGGAGGGGTGGGTTCCCGGCTCTGGGCCCTCAGGTTCAAGGAAAGGCTCGCCTATGATGTCAATTCAACGATCTCTTACCCGACGGGCGAAGGCGTCCTCGAAGCCTACCTTGAAACCTCGCCTGAAAAGCTGGAAGCCGCCCGCTCGTCGCTCGAGAGGGTCTTCCGGGACCTCGCTGCGGCTGAGTTGACCGAAGAGGACCTCGGGACCTCTAGGAATAATGCCGGGGCTTCGTTCCTCAGGGCGAACGAGACGAAGGAGGCCCGCGCCAAGACCGCTGCTCTCTTCGAAGCCAGGGGCCTCGGCTGTGAATTCCTGGGAAAGTTTTTCGAAGAGATCCGGAACGTGACGGTGGCCGAATGGAATGTGTTCATCAGGGAGGTCTTCAAAATGGACAGGTCCGTGGAGGTCATCATCGGACCCAAGCAGGAATAGCGAAAAAAGCCCAGGGGCTTGGGCTCGTGCGGGGGAAAAGCTACTCCGCGAGTTTCTTGAAGTCCTGGAACCTCTTTTTGGACTCCTCGGCGGCCTGCGGGAAGAGGACTTTGGCGATGTCGGGATGCTGCTGGGTGAGCGTTCTGTAACGGATCTCATTGTTCAGGAACGTCTGGTAGTCGAGCTTGGGTTCCTTGGAATCGAGGCTGAGCGGATTCTTGCCTTCCCTGGCCAACATGGGATTGTAACGGTAGAGGATCCAGTAGCCGGTGTCCACCGCGAGCTTCTCTTCGGCTTGGGTCTTGGTCATGTCGATGCCGTGGTTGATGCAGGGGGAATAGGCGATGATCATGGAAGGCCCGGCGTAGGCTTCAGCCTCCAGGAAGGCCTTGAGACACTGGTTCTGGTTGGCGCCCATGGCCACCGCGGCCACGTAGACATAACCGTAAGTCATGGCCATGCGGCCGAGGTCCTTCTTGGCCGTCCTCTTGCCCGCTGCCGCGAATTTGGCCACCGATCCGGTCGG
>JALHVH010000020.1 GCA_022867105.1 Candidatus Aminicenantota bacterium | reverse complement strand
TCCGCGGACGGTTCGACGATGACGACACATACGGCCGACTGCGGGACCTGCGACTGGACCTGGCGGCACGTCCCGGCCGCGAACCACAAACCCGGCGAGACGAGAAGGATCTATCATATCTCCCAGTACAAGACCTGGACGCCCGCCGAAGGTCTCAAGTGGGACCTCTACAAGAAGGGGTTCACCGGAACGGAGATCCCGGAAGTCGCCCATACCTATGCCTATCACCACGGGATGTTCGGCTACATGAACGAGAAGCAGGTCGGCATCGGCGAATCCACCATCGGGACGCAGCGCAAGATGATCAACGCGACCCCATCGGCGCTGCTTGACCTCAGCATGCTGACCCTGCTCGGCCTGGAACGGGGCAAGACGGCCAGGGAAGCCATTACGGTCATGGGTGAACTTGCGGAAAAATACGGCTACGGCTTTCATGACGACGGCGAAATGCTGGCCGTCTCAGACCCGAACGAGGCCTGGATCTTCGAGATCATGCCCGTGGGCCCGCTATGGACCCCCGGGAGCGGCAAGCCCGGCGCCGTCTGGTGCGCCCAGAGGGTCCCGGACGACCACGTCAGCGTCTGTCCCAACGAGTCCAGGATCGGCGAGATCGACCCCGGCAAGCCGGATGATTTCATGGCCTCGCCGAACGTCGTTTCTTACGCCGTCGACAACGGCTATTACGACCCGAAGAGCGGCAAGCCGTTCAGCTGGAAACGGGCCTACTCACCCGCCGAGGGGAGCGCGGTGAGCACGGACGGCCGCCGCCAGCGCCTGTGGCGCTTCTTAGACCTGGTCGCGCCGTCGCAGAAGTTCAACCCGGAAACCCCCAACATGGACTTCCCCTTCTCGGTCAAACCCGACAAGAAGCTCTCGGTCCAGGACGTCATGGCCATCACCCGCGACAAGTCCAGGGGGACGCGCTTCGACACGACGAGCGGAATCCGCGGCGGCCCCTTCCAGAACCCGAACTATTACCGGAACACGAGGACGATCTGCGTCTCGAATGTCGAATACACGACGATCACCCAGTGCCGGAGCGGCCTGCCCGATGCCATCGGCGGTATCGTCTGGATATCCTTCGGGCCCCAGGACACCGCCTGTTACATGCCGTTCTACGCCGGGATCTCGGAGATGCCGAAATCCTTCGCGGTCGGCGATCACTGGACCTTCAGCCGGGATTCGGCCCGGTGGGCCTTCGATTATGCCGATTTCCACGTTCAGGCGGCCTACAACGCGGCCATCGAGGACGTCCAGGAAGCCCAGGCAAAGTACGAAGCGGCCGTCGCCGCCCGCATCCCGGAGATCGACAAGCAGGCCCTCGATCTCTACAACAAGAAACCCGCCAAGGCCGCCCAGTTCCTGACGGGCTTCTGCCTGAACAACGCCCAGACGGTCGTTAAGGCCTGGTGGGACCTTGGGGACTGGCTCCTCGTCAAGTACAACCACCTCGCCGCTTATGACTCTCAAAAGAGGACCACGGGCCGGATCAAGACCGCTTCGCCTTCTTGGTGGATCAAGGCGGTCAAGGCGATGGACATCCTCCTCGAACCCGATAAGAAATAACGGAGGTTCACATGAAACGAACGACATTATGCCTGATCATAGGGATCGCGTTCCTGGGGGGTGGGCTTTTCTCCCAGAACGTGCCGAAGGCCAAGATGCCTGTGCTGACGACGTCGGCCGGACAGAGCCCGGACGTCGAGACGCTCAATATCGTGATGGAAGAGGCCGGGCTGGGCTACGACTATTGTGACGTCCCGACCGCTGAAATGCTCGGCACGGGCGTCGGACTCGGAGGGAAGGAATCCGGCCCGGGTTTCCATGTCGAGATCAAAAGCGACGTGGCTAAGTTCCCCAAGGGGACGTCCTACAAGACAATCATCTTCGCCATTGGCGCCTCTCTCAAGGGCATGGGCGCGTCGGGGCTTACTTTAGAGAGCGAAGAGGCGCGCCTCAAGAAGCTCATCGAAACCTGCAAGCAGAATAAGATCTTCGTCATCGCGGTCCACATCGGCGGGGAGTCCAAGAGGGGCGCCCCCAAGAGCGACAACGAACGGATGATCGACGCCGTGACCCCATATGCCGACTGCCTTATCGTCACCAAGGACAGCAACAAGGACGGCAGGTTCACGACGGTCGCCAAGAACAAAAACATCCCCTTATCCGAAGTCGAGTACGCGCTGGGGCTCGTCGATCTCCTGAAGCAGGTGTTCAATTAGCCGCTTCTCATCCGGCCTGCGCGGATCTTATGAGGAAGGCAGGGAATCGCGTCAGGCCGGGTGGGCCTGATGCTTTTTTTGGGCGGCCTTCTGGAGTTCCTGTCCCTGGCCGGCCAGCAAGAGGAGCTTGTCCAGCATCATCCTGACCTTGATATTGGCCAGCTTTCTCTTGCCCGATCGCTGGGTTTCGAAATGGTCCCTGACGTAGGCCTCGATCTCGGCTTCCGACATCATCGTTCTGATGAACTCATCGTTCATGAGTGCGGCTTTGAGCTCGTCCGGGCTCTCGCCGTGAATGATGATCCGCTTCTCCTCGAGGGCGCTGGCCTTCCACTCCTCGAACTCTTTGGCGGCGTAGACCGGGATCGACCCCAGGAGCTTCTTGGCTTCTTTGAGCGTCTCCTCGAAGAAAACCTTCCCTTCCTTGAGAAAATGCCTGGCCCGGTAGTAGATCGGATCGCCGGCGGCTACATCGTCCAGAAGGTATCCCTGGTAGGTCTCGATGGATTTCGAGAGAAGCTCCTGGCTCCTCGAAACTTTGATATAAATATTGCGTTCCGTGGGGGATGTCATTCCCTTTATCCCTCTCAGAATTAATTAGCACAAGCCGCGAAACATGTCAAAACCTCGGCGATCCCGAGCGATACAGGTCACTTCTTGATGATCGCCGCCGCGACGACGTTGGCCACTTTGCTCCTCATGGCGATGATGTCGCCCTTGTCGTCCGGATGGACCCGGTTCGTAAGGAAGATAAGGGAGGTTTGGGTCTCTGGATCGATCCAGATGGAAGTCCCCGTGTAGCCGGAATGGCCGTAGGACGCGGGGCCGAAAAGGTCCCCTCGGACCGTCGCGAGATTCGAATCGAGGTCCCAGCCAAGCCCCCGCCCCGTGCCGTTCACCCGCGGGAAGATCTCGGTCATCCGTTCCACGGACAAGGGGCTGAGGATCCGGACCTTTCCGGATTCTCCTCCGTTGAGCATCATTTGGGCGAAAACCGCCAGGTCATCAGCCGTGGAGAAAAGTCCGGCATTCCCCGAAATCCCGCCTTGGAGCCTGGCCAGGGGATCATGAACGATGCCGCGTAGGAGTATCCCGTCATAGACCTGGGTCGGGACACAGCGGTCAAGGAATTCCGCCGTAGGGTTGTAGAACGTGCTCTTCATGCCAAGGGGCTTGAAGATGTTCTCGGCGGCAAACTCGGCGATGGTCTGCCCACTGACGGCCTTAACGATATAGGCCAGGGTGATGTAGTTCAAGCAACTGTAGGTGAAGGCCGTGCCCGGGAGCGATTCCTTCCGCAGGCCGGCGATATGCTTGACCAAAAGGTCCACGGAGCATGGGCTCCCGTATTTCTGCTCGACCTCCTTGGGGTCGGTGTAAGGCTGAAGGCCCGAGGTGTGGGTCAGGAGGTGCCAGAGGCGGGCGTCTTCCCCGGGGATCCCTCCCTCGAGGATATAAGGCGCAAACTCCGGGACGTAATCCTTGACCTTGTCCCAAAGCCTGATCCTGCCTCGCTCAACGAGGATCATGATGGACGTCGCGGTGGCCACGGGCTTGGTGACAGAGGCCATATCGAAGATCATGTTCGCGTCCATGGGCCGTCCTTCGGGGACCCATTGGCTCTGCCCGTAGGCCTTCCGCCAGACGGT
>JALHVH010000186.1 GCA_022867105.1 Candidatus Aminicenantota bacterium | reverse complement strand
GTGAGGCTCCCCGGCGTTGTCGTAGCGGGCCTGCTCGCCGGTTGTCCCGACGCGGTAGGCCCAGCAGTGGTGCGTGGCGTCGCGCCACGTTTCCTGGATGCGCTTGACGATAGCCAGCGCCTCATCGGCGGTGGCGCACTTGAAGCTCCGTCCGATGAACCGCGAGCGCTTGATCTCGATAGCGCTCTCGGCCTCGCGGGAGATGGTCTTCATTCGGGCTCAATCGACCTTGGTGTAAGCGAATTGGCGGACCGGCGTCTTACCCGTTATGAAGATGCCCAGCCGGACGTAAGCGCGGTCCGTGGGATCGAAGGGCGGCTCGCCCGTGTAATCGTGCCAGCGGTCGAGGAACTCCTGCTTCGGGATGACGCCGCGCGTCCCAAAAGCGAGGAGGACCATGCGCACGGTCTTGTTCATACCCTTGAATTTGTCGCAAATAGCCCAGCCTGTCAAGGCGTTCCACGCCGTCCCCCGCCGGACCGGCGCTGGAAACGGCGCGGTCCGTGGGGTATGATGGTCTGGAATCATAAGGAGGTTTACCATGGCCGAACATCCATTAGCGACGATGAAAAAACTCGACCCCGAGTTCATGAAACACATCGACGCGACCGACGCCCTCGTTTATACCGACGGCGCCTTGCCCCGGAAGGTCAAGCTCCTGATGGCGATGGCCTTCGATGCGGCCGAAGGGGCCGCGGGCGGCGTCCGGGCCCTGGCCGAGCAGGCGATGAAGGCCGGTGCGACGAAGGAAGAGATCGCTGAAGCCCTGCGCGTCGCCTTCCATCTGTCCGGCGTCGGCTCTCTCTACGCCGCTTCCTTCGGACTCAAGGACATCCTGGGCTGAGCGGGAGATCGTCCGGCCTTTATTAGGGACTCGAAGGGGGTCATGGGCGGCGCCGGCCCGCGGGCGGCGAGCTTCAAACTCCCGGCTAATTCTGATATCATAATCCGGGCATCCGGACAATGAGCGCGATCATCACGGCGAAGAACCTCTTCAAGAAATACGGAGACCTCACGGCCGTCGACGGCATCTCCTTCGAGATCCAGGAGGGCGAATGCTTCGGCTTTCTGGGGCCTAACGGCGCCGGCAAGACCTCGACCATAAAAATGATCCACTGCGTGTCCCCCGTGACCGCGGGGACGCTTACGGTCGACGGCTTGCCTGCCCACATCGATAACAGGATCCTCAAGAAGAAGACCGGGGTCATTCCCCAGGAGATCACCCTGGACATCGACCTCACGGTCCGCGAGAACCTGATGGTCTTTTCCCGGTTCTTCGACATCCCGAAGCGTGTCGCCAGGGAGCGGATCGATGGCCTCCTCAAGTTCGTCGAGCTCGAGGCCAAGCGGGACAGCAAGATCGACCAGCTGTCCACGGGCATGAAGCGGCGGCTCCTCATCGCCCGGGCCCTGCTCAACGAGCCCAGGATCATCATCGCCGACGAGCCCACGACCGGACTCGACCCCCAGGCCCGGCACCTGATCTGGCAGAGGCTTCGCCAGCTCAAAAGCCAGGGCGCGACTCTTATCTTGACGACCCAGTACATGGAAGAGGCCCAACAGCTCTGCGACCGCATCGTGATCATGTATCAGGGAAAGATCTTGAAAGAGGGCGTGCCTTCCAGGCTCATCGAGGAGGAGATCGGTCGGGAGGTCGCCGAGATCCGGATTGCCGCGGACCAGGATGAGGCGCTCATCGCCCGGCTCGGCGGATTCTCCTGCGGCCACGAACGGGCCGGCGACACGCTGTTCTTTTATTGCCGCGACGGACAAAACCTTTGGCGGAAACTCATCGAGCTCGACCTGCCCAACACGGTCCACCGTCCGGCGACCCTCGAGGACGTTTTCCTGAAGCTGACGGGAAGGAGCCTGATCGAATGAACCTCTCCTACCGCGTCGGCCATGTCTTCTACCGGAACCTTGTATCCTACAAGAGGTTCATCGTGCCGACGTTCATCGCGAGCCTCGTCCAACCCCTCTTCTACCTCATCACCTTCGGCATCGGCATGGGCGCCTATGTCGGAAAATTCGGGGGAAAGCCCTATCTCGATTTTCTGGTCCCGGGCGTTCTCATCTCTTCGGTGATGCTATCCTCCTCTTTTGAGTGCCTCTACGGCACCTTCATCAAGATGATCCACGAAAAGCTCTACGATTCCCTGATCGCGACCCCGGTTTCCGCGGAGGACGCCATCGCCGGGGACATCGCCTGGGCGACATTTCGCGGTCTGGTCAGCGGGACGCTGATGATGGCGGTCGCAATGGTCATGGGGGTTTTCCCGGCTTCCGTTCCCAGTCTGCTGCTGCTTTTTGTCCTCATGATCTTCGTGGGGGTCCTGTTCGGTTCGCTGGCCATGATCGTGACGTCTTTCGCTCCGAACTTCGATTTCTTCAGTTATTACACGGAGCTCATTCTCACGCCCATGCTGTTCTTTTCCGGCGTCTTCTTCCCCCTGGACAACTTCCCCGGCTGGATGAAGACATTCTCCCAGTTCCTGCCGTTGACCCATGCCGTCGAGATCTCGCGGGCCGTCTTCTCCGGCGTCTACAAGCCCAGTCTCGTCTTCAACTTCTTCGTCGTCCTCGTCCTTGAAGTGATCGCCTTCGTTATCGGCGTCAAGCGGATGAAGAAGCGGCTGATCAAGTAGCTCAAACCACGAGGGGCTTGTATTTGCGGCGGAAGCGTGACGGCGGGATCCTGGCCGCCTTTTTAAAGGCCTTGCTGAAATGGCTCTGGTCAAAAAAGCCGGCCTCAACCGCCACG
>JALHVH010000185.1 GCA_022867105.1 Candidatus Aminicenantota bacterium | reverse complement strand
CGGTCGGGGTCTCCATCGACGGGGACACGGCCGCGCTCAATCGGGGCCGATGGAACGATGGCGACCTTTCAGCGAGCCGGGTCCAGGAATTGACAGACCTGACACTCAGGAACATGGAACGGGCGAGGGCGGCGTGCCCCACGTGCGGCGCGGCGGGGCTTAATGTCTCGGCTATCGTCGTTTTGAGGCGATACAATGCGGCAGAGGATAAGCTTGACGCGCTTGTAAAATTTCTCCTGCGGCTTGAGAAAATGGGCATCCGGTCCGTCCGCACGAATGAGGTCATTGTTTTCGAGGATAGGTTCAAGGACGAGGAATTAACCGAAGATGAATTAGGCCGGGCGTTCATCCGGCTCGCGGATCTTTGCATCAAGGACGCGGGGCGACAGTGGAATCCTTATCGCGACGTCGTGAAGCTATGGACGGAGGGAGGCGACGCGACCTGCGTCTTCAACGCCTGCGATGTCTGGAAGTCGGGCGCGGAGACGGCCATCATGGGGGATGGATCGATCGGGGTCTGTCTCAAGGGCGGGGCGGCAATGGACGGGATCCAGGCACTTGCCGCCGGCGCGGGTGGGAAGGAGAGGATCCGGGCGCTACGGGCAATCCCCCAGAAACTCGGCGGCTGTCAGAGCTGCGAATTCTGGGGCCTGTGCGGCGGCGGATGTCCCGGCTCGGGAATCGGCAATAACTGGAGAAATAGGACCCGGTTCTGCGGAGCCTATAAAACGCTCTTTCAGCACATCCGGTTCCGGCTGAAGGGGATCATGCCGGGAATCACACTCAAGGACCCGGGCGAACGGGCGAAGCGATGGGCTGGTGCGGCGACGACTGGAGGAGGCCACGGAGACGGTCATGGCGATGAACATGGGGACAAACCTCACGGAGACCACACGGACGGATGACATGAAACTCATTCCGGGTCTGGACCTCCCGCCTTCGTGTAGAACGACATGGGTTAGCGAGGAGGCGCGAAAGGTATGGGCTCCCGTTCTACCCAAAGTGTCGGCGATGGTCTCGAAACTTGAAGTTCTGAGCGTGGCAAAGGGCCATCGCCCCTGCGCCTGGCAGACGATTGGCGAGGATCAATTCCCGAGGTTGGCGGCGGCATGGGCGGAGATGGGGCTTGTCAGCCTGCCGATCCTGCGCGTGCGGTCCTTCACGGGATTCGCACACCGGCATGAAACGCCACGGCCGGGCGAATCGGCCTCCGTCTGCGTCATCATCGCCCGAACGCTCAAGGATGCACTTCGGTTCAAGGTGGCCAATGCGAGCGGAGATAATGACGTACAGGGCGAGCTTCTCGGCTTTCCGAAATGTTGCCGGACGTTTTTTTGCGACACCTGGGCCGAAGGATATTATGACCCGATCTGGCAAGCGGCCTTGAATTCAACTCTCGTTCATATTTATGAGCCTACGGCTAATTATGAAGCGAGGGCCTCTTATCAACTCCGCGTCCAGGGCCATCCTTTCGCAAACCCCCTCCTCCGATATGCGGGGATCCGGGTCGGGTTCCATCTTCCTTGCGCCTTCGATTGCCAGGATACGATCGCAGTCGCGGCTGAGCGAATGGACCTAGCCAAAGCGACGGACCCGAACCTGGCCGACATTCTCCATGGACTTCTTTCCATGCCGATGTCTTGGGATGTCTATCACGGGATCGCGGTCGTGAGGACGCCGATCTTTTATCTCATCGTTCCTTCGGTCCCGGCGGCGGAGCGGCACGTCGTCGAGGTCGCGAGAATGGATTCAATGGGCCGCAGCGAGCCGGAGTTCATTCCGAAAGAAAGCGCACGGGGGACGGGCTTTCCGTTCATCACGGAGGGGCACAATGCCCGACAATGATTTAGGACTACAGCCCGGCGATGTCATCGTCACGTGGAGTAGTCGCTTGATCGGGTTTATGGTCAATGCGGTATTTGGAATCAGCGATCCGGCAACGCACGCCGTCATGGTTTATGACGATATTTTTAATATCTCAGCGTCCACGGGCGGGGTCAAACTGCGTCCGGTCGAAGATATGTTCAAGGCCCGCAAGTGGGTCGTGCTGAGAAATAGAAAAGTCTCCGCGCTTCCCGTTGATCAAATTCAGGGAGAAGCGGCTAAATACATCGGACGCGGGTACGACTATTTCCTATACGTGCTTTGGGCCATGCGACTTTCGCT
>JALHVH010000004.1 GCA_022867105.1 Candidatus Aminicenantota bacterium | reverse complement strand
CTCGAGGATGCGCTCTTGAACGTAGGCTTCATAGGTCTCCCCGGAAGCGGACGCGACGACCTCGCCCGCGAGGGCCAGGGCCAGGTTGGAGTAGCGGTATTTCGTCTCCGTGGGGAAGACGATCTCCTGGGTGGGCAAGGCTTTCAGGATCTCGTCGAACGAAGGGAAGTCGTGGTCGGTCCAGTAGGGAAACGCGGCTTCGCCCGGAAGGCCGGAAGTGTGGGTCAGGAGGTGTTGGACGGTGACCGGCGGAGCATCGGGGAAGCCGTTCCTTATCTTGAATGCGGGGATATATTTCACGATCGGGTCATCGAGACGGAGCTTGCCGGCGTCCCGCAGCTGCAAGATCGCCGTGCTTGTGAAGAGTTTGGTGATGGACGCGATGCGGTAGATGGTGTTTGGCGTGGCCGGCGTCTTCGCCGCGAGGTCGCTCGAGCCGAAGCCCTTCGACCAGAGCAGGTCTCGATCATGGACAATTCCCATGGAGATACCGGGCTGATTCCGATACTCCATCTGGGAGGCGACCCATTTCTCCAGAAGCCGGAGGCTGGACGCGACCCCGGGGTCATCGGTCAATACCTTCGTTGGCTGTCCGAGGGCAAAAGAGAATAAAAGCGCCGGGACGATCAGGGCGATCGCGAACCTTTTCATGGGGGGACCTCCTTCATTCAGTGGGCCGCTCCTGAATATTATCCAAGGATACGGCCGATGTCCAGAGGCGTCAGAACGGATACGATGCCAGGAAAGCGCCGACGAAGGCGAGGACGACAGCCACGATCTTCCAGGGAGTCGCCTTTTCTTTCAGGAAGACGGCTGCGAGGATGAAGATGAAAATCGTGCTCATCTGGTTCAGGATGGCGGCCACGGAGGCGAAGGCGAACTTCATCCCGCCCATCCAGAAGAGGAGAGAGAGGAATGATCCGAGGAACGAGGCCGGGACCATGGCCTTCCAGTTGGAGAGGTCGAGGAGCGGGCGGAGGATCTCTCGGCGCTTCGGGTGGAGGGGGAGGAACGCCAGCACGCCCAGCATTCCGCCGACGAGCCTCACCCCGGTGGCCCAGAAGATCTCCACGCCGGCGAGCATCGGCTTGACCAGGACGATACCGACGGCGACGAAGAACATAGCCAGGATGCCCAGGATGATGCCTCGGATGAGGTCCTTCCGGGAGATCCGTCCGTTCTCGCCGCGGCTCTTTCGGGCGATGGTCATGACCGCGGTGATGATGAGCAGAACGCCGGAGAGCTGCCAGCCGTTGAGGCGTTCAGAGAGGAAGACATACGAAAGGATGATGACGAACGGGCTGTAAAAACAGTCCACGATGGCCGCCAGGCTCGCCCCGAGGATGTTGAGGGACATAAAGAAAAGGGTATCGGAAACGGCGATGCCCAGGAAGCCGCTCAAGAGGAGAAGGCCGGTCTGCGTCAACGTCGCGGCCGGGAAAATGGGCCTGTGGAGGGCCGGCATGACGGCGACGAGGAGGAGGAGGGCGAAGAGGTTCTTGAAGAGGTTCAGCCCGACCGGGTGGACGTTTTTGCCGCTCGTCCGGAACAGGATTACGGCCACGGCCCAGACCCCCGCCGAGGCCAGGGCGAGGATCTCCCCCAGGTGCGGGAGATGCTCGATCGTCGCGACGACGGCGTTCATGTTTCTATCCGGCCGGGGGCCTGGAACAATGATTAGCATATTACTCATCGGGGATACAATACCAATTTCCGGTTTCATTTTTCGGCCGCTGGATCCAGGGGAGTCATTGGACATTCGGAAATTGGTATTGCGTCTCCGATTTTCTTATAATGGCTGTCGTGTCCCCTAAAAAAGACATCAAAGACCTCGCGTTTGACGAGCTTAAGGCCGAACTCCTGGCGTTCGGCGAACCCGGGTTCAGGGCCGGACAGATCTTTTCCTGGCTCTACCGCAAGGGAAAGGCCACGTTCGGCGAGTTCTCGGACATCTCCATGGGGCTCAAGGAAAAGCTGGAAACGAATTACTTCATCGGCCGGATGGACGTCGCCGAGCGGCGGAGGTCCGCTGACGGGACCGAGAAGTTTCTTTTCCGGCTCCCCGACGGTCCTCTCATCGAGACCGTGCTCATCCCGTCCGGGAAGAGGCGGACGGTCTGCCTGTCGACCCAGGCCGGCTGCAAGTTCGCCTGTGTTTTCTGCGCCAGCGGACTCGACGGGTTCAAGCGGAACCTGTCCCCCTCGGAGATCACGGGCCAGGTCCTTTTCCTCCGGGACACGCTCGATCGAGAGTTGACCAACCTCGTCTTCATGGGCATGGGAGAGCCGCTCGACAACTTCGACAATCTCGAAAAGGCCGTCCGCATCATGAACGCGCGCGAAGGGATGGAGGTCGCGGCGCGCCGCATGACCATCTCGACCTGCGGCCTCGTGCCCGGCATCGAACGCCTCGCTGAGCTCGACCTCCAGATGAACCTGTCCCTTTCTCTCCATGCCGTGACGGACAGGCTGAGGGACAAGCTCATGCCCGTCAACAGGAAGTATCCCCTCGAAAAGGTCGTCGAGGCATGCGAGGCCTACCTGAAGTCGGGCGGCCGGATGATGACGCTCGAATATATCCTTATCAAGGACGTCAACGATTCCCGCAACGACGTCGAAGGCCTGGCCGGGATCGCCCGGAGACTCCGGGCCAAGGTCAACATCATGGCCTACAACCCGGTGGCCGGGCTTGATTATGCGGCGCCTGACGAGCCGGCCCTGAGGGCGTTCATCCAATGGCTCAAGGAGAGAAAGGTTCACGTGACGCGGCGCCAGTCCATGGGGACCGAAATCTCCGCCGCCTGCGGCCAACTCGCCGGACGGGCGAAATCAGCCGGGCGTCATTCTTGAAGGATCACGCGAGGACGAGCCCGGTTCAGAATGGTCAGGGTTTCGATGTGAGGGGTGTGGGGGAAGAAGTCGAAGACCTTGACCTCCGCGAGCTCGTAGGCCCGGAGCAGGGTTTTGAGGTCGCGGGCCAGCGTCGCCGGGTTGCAGGATAGATAGATCAGCGTCCGCACCGGGTCCTCCGCGAGCGCCCGCGCCAGGCCCGGATCCACGCCTCTTCGCGGCGGGTCGAGGATGACGAGATCGATGTCCCTATCCAGGATCTCCCCGATCCATTCCTCGCTCGCACCTTCGCAGACGGCGTAATTTCCGACGCCGTTCTGCACCAGGTTCTTTTTCAAGAAACGTATGTTCGCCTCTTCGGACTCGACCCCGAAAACCTCCTTCGCCCCATGCGCCATCAGGACCCCGAACGTTCCGATGCCGCAATAGAGGTCGGCGATCCGGGGCTCTCCCGAGGCGGCCGCGACACGCTGCATCTCGCCGGAGACGGCGGCAAGCTGTTCGACATTAACCTGGAAGAAGGACCGCGCCCCGATCCGGAAACGCGCCCCTGCGACGGTCTCTTCGACGAATCCCTTCCCGAGGAGCGGGACCTCGCTCGTTTTCTTCCCGTCGTTGAGGAGCCCGACGATGCCCGCCAGGGGAAAATCGTTCCCGAGCCCGCCGAGCGCCTCCCGGACCGCCCCGAGGTCGGCGCCCGACCCCACGTCGAGCGATACCAGCATCCGGCCGTCCGCGGCGCTCCGCCTGAT
>JALHVH010000184.1 GCA_022867105.1 Candidatus Aminicenantota bacterium | reverse complement strand
GTCGGGGACCTTGAGAGGGATCCGGGGCGAGCTGAGCCACCAGTACATCATCGGCTACACGTCTTACACGGCCGACGGCGATGAATACCGGAGGATCAGGGTCGTCACCCCCCGTAAAAATTATAAAGTGCGGACCAGGCAAGGCTACTGAAATACCGAGCGAAAGGGGCGGACTGTCTGAGCCCCATCGAGATGTACCCTCTGCTTCAAGGCTAAGATGTTTCCTGGGATCAAAGGCGGATTTTCAATTCGCGGCGATTTGTGGTACAATACTTCTTTATGATCTACGGGTATATGAATGGAGGTTTACATGAAAAAGAACCGGATCATCATCTTTCTCGCCGGGGCGATCGTCCTGGCGGGCATGATCGTCTCGACCGGCTGCGCCACCAAGAAGTTCGTGGCGGGCGAGTTGAACGCGATCGACAAGAAGGTCGAAGGGATCGAGACGGAGGTCGAGGCCAATCAGAAAAGGCTCAGGGAACACGATGAGCAGCTGGCCTCGATCGGCACCCTTATCACCCAGCAAGAGGCCCAGTTGAACGCGGTCGACGGCAAGATCGACGAGGTCAAGAAGTTCGCCCGCGGGACGCTGCTCTTCCAGGAGACGCTCAGGAACAACGACGCCAGGTTCAAGTTCGGGATCTACGAACTCAACGACGAGATCAAGGCGGCGCTGGACAAGTTCGTCGAGATACTTATCAGCCAGGACAAGGGTCGGTATCTCGAGATCCAGGGCCACACGGACAACATAGGCGAGGAAGCCTATAATCTCTTGTTAGGGAAGAAAAGGGCCGAAGCGGTCATGGATTACCTCTACAAGACGCACCACATCCCCCTGCACAGGATGGAGGTCATCAGCCTCGGAAGCTCCGTGCCCGTGGCGGACATCAAGACCCGCGACGGCAGGGCACTCAATCGGCGTGTGGAGATCCTGGTCTACGAATGATCTAAAGCCTCTTCGTTTCGAACCAGCCGTAGAGCGCTGGGATGACGAGAAGCGTCAGGAGCGTTGAGGTCACGAGCCCGCCCGCGACGACCACGGCCAGCGGCTTCTGGATCTCCGAGCCGGGCCCCTGCGCGAACAAGAGCGGGATGAGACTGAAGACCGTGATGGGGACCGTCATCAGGACCGGCCGGAGCCGGCGCTCGCAGCCCTTCCCCATGTCCTCCCATCACGGTCCTCTAAGGCCGGTTCGGCTTCAGGACGGGCTGGAAAGTGGACGGATAAAAAGTTAAAATAAAAGCATGGGCGTCCAGCGTTTGGGTCGCGCGTTCCTCTTTATCCTTCTCGCCGCCGTGACCTCGTGCAAGGCCCGTCCCGGCGACATCATCATCTTCTGCGCGGGAGACAGCATCACCGAGCAGGGGTATCCCCGCTTCCTCAGGGAGTCGCTCCGGTCCGATGGCGTGAAGGCCCGGGTCCGGAACTACGGCCGGAGCGGGAACACGTCAGCTGAATACTTGAGCTTCCTCAAGGGCAACGTCGACACGCTCCGGGGCGAACGGCCCGACATCGTCCTCGTCGAGCTCGGGACGAACGACCTCCGGGTGGACGGGGACCGGGTCTCCCGGGAGGAGTTCGAGAAGAACATCCGGGAGATCGTCGGCATATTTCTGGAGTTCAAAACGAGGTCGGGCGGACAGCCAGCGATCTTCCTGGCCGCCATCCCGCCTGTCCCCGGCGGCACGGCGTTCCCCTTCGGCCCGGAATCAGTCCAAAGAGTGACCGCCGAGATCAACCCCGCCGTCAAGGCCCTTTGCCGGGAGACGCAAGCCGTTTTCGTCGACAACTATTCGATTTTCGCGGCCTCCCCCGGCCTTCTGCCCGGCGTCCACCCCAGCCCGGAAGGCTATAGGGAGATGGCCCGGAACTGGCACATGGCCATGAAGCCCCTGATCGCCCGGCTGGTCCGGCGTTAGCTTTGTCGGAAGAGCCCAAAAATTGCCGATAGGACGTGAGTCAGAATTCCGGGTATCACAGAAGTCGGCGTCATCGCTTGAGAAGAAAGAAGTTTATCGGCGATTTTGGGAAAAAGTTTTTGGCTTGCATTTTTCCGGGAACCGTGTTAACATTATCGTCAAATAAGCAATTTCTCTGAATCAGCAAAAACCGTGGAGAGAGAATTCATGAACAGGAAACTCATCCGACCCAATCTGTCTGAGATCAAGGATAAGATGAACCGGGACAAGGACGGCGACAAGCGGAAGATGCACCCGCCCACGGACACGTTCGCCGAGAATTATTACTACCTCAAGCAGATGAACAAGAAGACCCCGATGGCCGTCGTCTTCACGGACGGCGAGATCGTCGAGGGCACTATCGAGTGGTACGACCGCAACTGCATCAAGCTCAATCGCGATAAAGCGCCGAACATGCTCGTTTACAAGAGCCATATCAAGTACATCTACAAGGCCGGAGAGCCCAAGGAGTCCGCCGAGGGCGAAGAGAAAAAGAGAAAATGACCCTTCCCGCGATCGGGATCTCTCTCGGGGATCCCGGGGGCGTGGGGCCCGAGATCGTCCTCAAAGCCCTTTCCGAGCGTTCCTCGCTTCCCGAAGCCAGGTATATCGTCTTCGGGGGCGGGCCTATCCTTGCGGAAGCGGCGGAGGCCCTCGGCCTTCGACCGGACCTCTCCACGTGGAAGGACGGGGATCTTCCGTCCGTTCCCGGCCGGTTCTTCCGGGATGCCGGGGGACCTCAGGCCGGGTTCGTCAAGGGAAAGGCTTCCGCCGGGAACGGCGAAGCTTCGTTCCTCTTTTTCAGAGCGGCCGTCGAGATGGCCCGCGCCGGCCTTCTCCAGGCGGTCGTCACCGCCCCGATCTCCAAAACGTCCTGGCGCCTGGCCGGCCTGAGCTGGCGGGGCCACACCGAATACCTGGAAAGTCTTTTCCCCGGGGCGATCATGACCTTCTGGTCGGCGAAATTGCGGGTCGCCCTCCTCAGCCACCACCTGCCCTTGCGGGAGGCCATGGAGCGCGTTAAAAAAGGGGCGCTTCTCGGTTTCTTCAGAAACCTGCATCAGAGCCTGGGCCGGACGAAGTCCGGTATCCGGGAACTCCTGGTCGCCGGGCTGAACCCGCACGCCGGCGAAGACGGTCTCCTGGGCACGGAAGAGGACGATGAGATCAGGCCGGCCGTTGAGGAGGCGCGGAAGGAGGGGCTTTCCATCAGCGGCCCGTTCCCCCCGGATACGGTGTTCCTCAAGGCTCTCGGCCGCCCCGAGAAGATGGTCGTCGCCCTTTACCACGACCAGGGGCTCATCGGCTTCAAGCTGGAAGCTTTCGAGACCGGAGTGAACGCGACCTTTGGGATGCCCTTCATCCGGACGTCGCCCGACCACGGCACGGCCTACGACATCGCGGGCAAGGGCACCGCCGATCCCCGAAGCCTGATCGCGGCCATCCGGATGGCCGTCGAGTTATCTTAGTCTTTTCTTGATCTCGGCCCTGATCTCGCGGTCTGTGTCCCTCTTTTTCAAAACGTCCCGTTTCTCGTATTTCCTCTTGCCGCGGGCGAGGCCCAGCTCGATCTTGATCTTGCCCCTGTCGTTGAACATGACCTTTGTCGGGACCAGGGTCAGTCCGCGCTCCCGGATCTTCCCCGTAAGACGCCGGATCTCCCGCTTGTGGAGGAGGAGGCGGCGCACCCGGAGAGGATCGTGGTTGAAGATGTTGGCCGCCTCATAGGGGCTGATGTGGCACTTGACCAGGACGATGTCGCCATCCCTCACCTCGGCGTAGCTCTCTTTGAGGCTGATCCGTCCCTCCCGGATCGCCTTGACTTCGCTCCCGACGAGGGAGATGCCCGCTTCGTAGCTTTCCAGGACCTCGTAATTGTGATAAGCGGTCTTGTTGGTGGCGACGATCTTCATGCGGGCGGACCCTCCGTTCCCTTTCCGGGAACGACCCTGATGAGGCCGATGTGCCGCTTGTTCATCTTTTCGGCGATGAATCGCCGGCCTTCGAACTCGAAAGAATCCTTCTCCCGCGGGATCCGGCCGAACTCGTACAGGAAGAATCCGGCCAGCGTCGTGTAGTCGTTCCTCTCCGGAACCCTCAGGGGGAGCTTCTCGTTGATCTCCTTGACGGCCGAGGACCCCTTGATGACGAAAACGTCTTCCGCGGGCCGCGTGTACCATTCTTCGAATTTGTCGTCGTGTTCGTCCCGGATGTCCCCGACGATCTCTTCGATGATGTCCTCCAGGGTGACGATCCCCTCCATGTTCCCGAACTCGTCTACGACGAAGGCCATGTGAACGGCGTTTTCCTGCATCTGGAGCATGACCTTTTCCATGGAGGCTGATTCCGGGACGAAGAACGGCGTGCGCAGGGCCGAACGGACGCTGAAATCCTTATGGTCCATGATGAACGGGATGAGGTCCTTGGCGTGGAGGAGGCCTTCGACGTTGTCAAGCCTTCCCCGGTAGACGGGATACCTCGAGAACC
>JALHVH010000183.1 GCA_022867105.1 Candidatus Aminicenantota bacterium | reverse complement strand
TCCGCCTTGTCCTTCTCTCCCAACTCGTAATAGGTCGTTCCGAGCCGGTTGATGGCATCGATGAAATCCGGTTTGATCTCCAGACATTTCTCGAACGCGTCGGCGGCCCGGAGGTAATCCTTGGCCTGGAAGTGGATCCATCCGATAAGGTCCAGGGATTGATAATGGCGGGGGTCGAGGGACAAGGCCAGGTTCACATAATCGATGGCCTGTTCCGGCAGCCCGTACTTCATGGCAATGACGGCTTTTTCATACTGGTACTGCGGGTCCTTTTCGTTGTCGACCTTGGGTTTTTTCTGGCCGGTGGCGCAGAAGGCCAGGCCGAAGCACGCGGCGGCAAGGATGAATGTTTTCAGCGGGTTCATCCCGGGTATTTTACACTTAGAGCCGGGCCAGGGACAAGTAGGGAACCTTTTGGCCCCGAGAAGCGTCAGACCTATTGAAGGGCATGGCCCTTGTCTCGCATGAATAGGAGGAGAATATGACGCGATCAACCCGGAAAGTCCATCAGGCGGTCGTTCTTGCGGCCGCGCTGGCATTCCTTGCCGCAGGGCTTGCGCATGCCGGTCAAGACAACACGATCACGAAATCCTTCAAGGTCGAACCCGGCGGGAAACTTGTCCTCGACACGGACATCGGCTCGGTCGAGGTCCGGGGCGCCCCGGCCGGGGCCGTCGACATAACGGTCGAGCGCGAGGTCCGGAACGGCCACGACGAGAAGGTCCTTGACGACTTCAAGCTGAACTTCGAACAGAGGGGAAACGACGTTTACGTGACCGGTGAATATGATAAGCACGGGCTCAGCCGCCTCTTCGACAATATCTGGAACAAGCTCAGGGTCCGGTTCATCATCACCGTGCCATCCGCCTACAACGCCGACCTCAGGACCAGCGGTGGAAGCGTCACTGTGATGGACCTCAAAGGCGAAGTCGTCAGCAAGACCTCGGGCGGCAGCCTCCACTTCAACAAGATCACGGGGAACGTCCGGGGCAACACATCCGGCGGCAATATCGAAGCCGGCTTCGTGGACGGCGACGTCGACGTCCGCACGAGCGGCGGCGACATCCGGATCGAGGAGACCAAGGGCAGTGTCCTGGCCAGGACGTCCGGCGGCGGTATACGCATCAACAAAGCCTGGGGCGACGTCGACGCGGACACCTCAGGCGGCAGCATTACCGCCGAGGAGGTCATGGGAGCTCTACGAGCCGATACGTCAGGCGGCTCCGTGACGGCCACCCTCTCGAGCCAGCCTAAGTCCCGCTGCTCCCTGTCCACGTCGGGGGGAAGCATCACGGTGACCCTCGCCGCCGACATCGCCATGGACGTCAATGCCCACGCCAGCGGCGGCCACGTCTCAACCGACTTCCCGGTCACGATCCAGGGCGAGATCGACCGCAGCTCGCTCCAGGCCAAGATTAACGGCGGCGGCCCGGAGCTTTACCTCCGGACATCCGGCGGCGGGATCCATATCAAGAAAAAATAGACTATTTTTTATAAAGATAGATCGAGTGTTCCTTGTCGAGGCCGTCCCTGATCCTCTCGGAACGGATTTCTTTAGTCTCCCAGCCAGGGATGGTGTAGTTGTGGGATACGACCAGGGTCCCGGGCCGAAGCTCCTTCTCGAGCTTGGGCCGCAAGATGCCGTTGGACTCCGGCAGGAGGTAGAGGGTCACGATCGTGGTCGATGAGCCCGGTCCCGGTCTTGCGGCTCATAGACGCCGGCCTCCTAAGTCGGTTTTTTCTTGAAACTTAGGGATATCCCGCTGCCGCTGGTCCGCTCGACGGTCGTCTCGATGTCGGGCAGGCTCCGGGCGTAATCCAGGAACTCCTTGATGCCGTGCATGAACTCCAGGTTGAGGACGTTGTGGGCGGCGAAGCAGCCCCCCACGTCGAGCTTTGGCAGGAGCATCTTGAAGTAGTTCTGGTACCACTCTTTGTCCGCGTCCACGAAGACGAAGTCGAAGGGCCCCTTGAGCAGGGGAACTTCCTCATGGGCGTCGGCCAGCCGGGCGTCGACGTAGGCGTCGAGGCCCGCTGCCTTGAAGTTCTCGACCGCCCTGGCGTGCCTCGCTTCGTCGATCTCGATCGTCACGAGCTTGCCCCCGGTCTTGCTCAGGGCCCAGGCGATCCAGATGCCTGAGTGCCCCGTCGAGGTTCCGATCTCGAGGGCTTTCGTATACTTGTGCCGCAGGACAAAATCATAAAGAAACATGCCGTCGCTCTCGGTGACGTTCTCGTCCCGCCATTGGTCCCGGTGCCCCGTCAGAAAGCTCCGGACCTTCGCGTCGAGATCAGTGGCGGCGTCTTGCGGCCTGTCGGCGGGAGCGGACCAGGCGAGAACGGCCATGACAAGGGCGGGCAGGCTGAACTGGAAGGCGCGTCTAGGACGCGGTTTTCGACTCGTCATCGGTTGCTTCCTTTATCATTGGCAATCTATACTTTTTCCTGAAAAAATAAAAGGCCGGGACGCCGGCCGCGACCGTCAATACGGCCACTCCCGAAGGGCCCGGACTCCGAAGGAAGCCCAGAATAAGGATCAAGACCCCGGTCAGAATGAAGACGGCGGGGGCGACCGGGAAGCCGGGCATTTTTCTGGGGCTCTTCCCCTGCTTCCGAAGCTTGAAGACGCCCAGGACCGCGAAGATGGGAAAGATCCCGAGCGAGAAGCCCATGTAGGTCAGGATCTGGTCGAACGACCCCGAGAGGACGATGACCATCGAGATGAGGCCCTGGAGGATGACCGATCTCGAGGGGGCGCCGAAGACCGGGTGGACCTTCGCGACGGACCGGAAGAAATGGCCGTCCCGAGCCATCGAGTAATAGACCCTTGGGCCGAGGATGATGAAGGCGCTGAGGGAAGAGAAGAGCGCGAAGGCGATCAGGACCGACAGGACGCCGTCGAAGGACGGGCCGAAGAGGTTCCCGGCGGCAAGCCCTCCGACGGAGATGACGCCGCTCATTTGGGCCGGGGAGACGGCATAGAGATAGAAAACGTTGAGCCCGGCATAAAGCAGGATAACGAGCCCCGTCCCCAGGAGGAGGGAACGGGGCAGGTTCTTGAGGGGTTCCCGGACCTCCGACCCGATGTACGCCGAAGCGTTCCAGCCGCTGTAGGCGAACATGATCCACATCAGCGCGAGGCCGGCGCTCTTCCAACCGGCAAAATCAAAACGGAAACTTCCGCCCTGGGCGAAGTGGGACCAGCTCCCATGCCCGGAGGCCAAGCCCATCGCGATGAGGCCCGCGATCAGGATGACCTTGCCGATCGTCAGGAAGTTCTGGACCCTGGTCCCGAGCTCGATGCCGCGCGCATGGATGAGGGTAAAGAGGAGGATCACGAGACAAGCCCAGGCCTTTTTGAAGACGATCGCTTCGGCGGCTTCCGGCAGGAGCCCGACGCGGAGCAGCCCCGGAAAAGCCCGGGTGAAATACTCCGTGAAACCCATGGCCGAGGCGGCTATGGGGGCCGAAAATCCGACGAAGAACGACGCCCAGCCGCTCAGGAAGCCGAGGAGAGGATGGAAGAGTTCCGAGAGAAACGCGTATTCGCCCCCGGCCCGGGGGATGGCCGCGCCGAGCTCTCCATAGGAAAGGGCCCCGCAGAGGGCGATCGTCCCGCCGATCGTCCAGAGACCGAGCATGACCAGGGGATTTCCCAGGTCCCTCATCAGCAGGCCGGAGGTCGTGAAGATCCCGGCTCCGACCATGTTGGCCACGACGATGTTCGTCAACGGGAAGAGGCCGATCTTCCGCTCGAGCCCGTTTTGATTAAGCATCAATCTACGATAAACACCCGGGAGGCGACTGACGTCCGGACGAGATGGGGATTCCGCTCGTCGTCGCCGGCTTGGAAACCCATGCCGCGTCCGAGCGGGAACACCCGGCCGTCCTTGAGCTCGACGACGATTTCGCCCTCGAGGACGAGCAGGACATGGCCGCGGCCGCACCAATGGTCGGCCTTGTACCCGGTCGAGTAATCGACCATCCGGACGCGCGCGTTCCCGCTTTCCCGGACACGCCAGAACGACGTCCCCGTCTCCCCTTTGTGCTCTTCCGCCGGGACCTGTTCCCACTCCATCGCCATGAACGGCGCGTTTTCGATCTTCATCGTTTCATTATATAATATCAAACATGGCGCAGACGAAAAAAGATTTTTACGAGATCCAGAGCCTGCAGTGGAGGAAGAGCCTCATCGTCTTCACCGCGCTCATCATCTTTGACTTCGTAGCCGTCGGCCTCGTCTCCCTGGCCGTGGTCCTGAGCTTTGGATTTTTCGGCGCGGGGCACGGCTTTTGGACAGGCCCCTTCGTTTGGAAGCTCCTCGGCTTCGACCTCCTGGCCTCGGCCCTCATCGCCTGGTTCCACTTCCAGGACGCCCGGAGGTTCGGCGCCGCCTATATCCTTAAGCGCCTCGAAGCCCGGCCCCCCGACTCCGCCGACCGGTACCACAAGCAGTTTCTGAACACGCTCGACGAGGTCCGGATCGCGGCCGGCGTTCCGAAGGTCAACGCCTACGTGATCCCGGCGTTCGCTGTCAATTCCATGGCCCTCGTCGAAGCCGACAGGACTCCGGCCGTCGCGATCACCGAAGGAATGCTGGCCGAATGCACGAGGGACGAGATCCAGGCCGTGGCCGCCCACGAGTTGGCCCACATCGCCCGCGGCGACGCCTTCTATGTGACGCTCGTCTGCGCACTCGCCAATTTCTTCGAGAAGCTCAAAGAGGCCCTCGAGCCCGAGTCCCCCGAGCCGCAGCCCGGCCTCATGGGAAGGAGCCCCCGTGGAGGGGGAGGCGGCCCGGTGCTCATCTATGCCGCCGCCGCCATCTCATCCATCGTCATGCGCCTCCTGAGCACGCTCATCAGCCGGGAACGGGAGCTCCTGGCCGATGCCGCGGCCGTGGAGTTCGGGAGAGACCCCTCCTCCCTGGCCCGGGCCATCTATAAGGCCCACGTCCAAAACTCGTTCGTCGGCGATTTCTCCGCCTCCTACGGCCCGCTCTTCATCGTGGCCCCTGAATCTCCGAACATCCCGGATGGTTTCTTCGGCCGGCTCTTCAATTCCCACCCCCCGCTTATGAAACGGATCGAGGCCCTGGCCGCCATGGCCGGCAAAAAGCCCGATCGGATCATCCGGGATGTCTGGGAGGGCCGGCAGAACCGGGAGAAGGCCCGGGAGATCCTGCATTCCTTCGAGGAAATGACGGTGAAAGCGGAGCCGACCGCGACCGGGCCGGAGGAAAGGCCCGAAGCAGCCGTGGTTACCCCTGGGGGGAACGGGAAGGGAGAGGCACAAACTTGGTCGGTCCGGAGCGCCGGAGGAGGATGGGAAGGACCGATGACGATCAGCGAGCTGATCTGGCGTCCGAGTTTCTCCAGCATGACCGTCGTCAAGAATTCCCAGGAGGGGGTCGAAGCCAAGGCCCGGGAGTTCCCCCAGGTCCGCCTCGCCTTGCGCGACGCAGGACGGAAAAGGCCCGTCGATCCGGACCACGAAAACAAGTGCCCACGCTGCCGGGTCCCGCTCACCGAGACATTCTATGAAGGCGTCGCCGTCAAGCTCTGCCGGCGCTGCCGAGGCAAGCTCTTGGACGAGGGGATGATGGACCGCATCATCGCCAGGAAAGAGGTGGCGTTCTCGGAGGGCCTGATCAAGAAGGCCATGGATTTCAAAGAGAGGTTCCTATCCCAGCCCGTCAAGACCAGGAAGATCTCGGAAACGCAGCCGCCCGATCCCCTGACCTGCCCCGACTGCGGCTACACGATGAAGGCCCGCCCTTACAGCTACTCGTACTTCATCCCGGTTGACAAGTGCCTCTCCTGCCACAAGATCTGGTTCGACGCCGACGAGCTGGAGATCCTGCAGGTCCTGATCGAGAACCGGTGACGCGTCCGGCGCCGTTTATCCCCCGTCCCGTATTGAGCCAAAATTGCCGATAGGATATGAGTCGGAATTCCAGGACATGTACCCATTCTCTGGAATTAATACGAACACAATAGAAAAAGTCACAGGATATGAACGGCACTGAATGCCGTCCTCAAGCCCCCGTAGCGGAGGGGGGACCCGTCGGCTTTTCCAACGGGGGGAACCGACGGGACTGGTTCCCCGGGGGCCGGGGGAGTGAGGGCGGCTTCAGGCCGCTTAAAGTCAGATGTCAAACTATTATAATGCGTTTGTATTAGTATTGTGTCCCTGAAATTTCAGGCGTCAATCAAAGAT
>JALHVH010000182.1 GCA_022867105.1 Candidatus Aminicenantota bacterium | reverse complement strand
CTCTATGTCGTCGGGGGCCTGGCGGCCGTCGGCAGCCTCGTCGGCCGGATCCCTTGCGGCTGGCTCTGCCCTTTCGGCCTATTCCAGGAGATGGTCCACAAGGTCCCTTCAAAGAAATTCCAGGTCCCGAAGTTCCTGACCTACATGAAGTATGTCGTCCTCCTGGTCATGGTCATCCTCCTGCCTCTCCTCATCCTCGACGAATTCGGGGGCGGGGAGCCATGGTTCTGCAAGTGGATTTGCCCGGCGGGGACGATTGAGGCCGGGATCCCTCTGGCCATCCTCAGCCGAGGCATCCGAAACCAACTCGGCTTTCTTTTCGCCTGGAAGATGGTCATCCTGGCGGGATTCCTGGTCTGGATGGTCTTCGTCATGCGGCCGTTCTGCCGGACCACGTGTCCCCTGGGGGCGATCATGGGGCTCTTCAACAAGGCCAGCCTGTTCCAGATGACCGTGGACGAGGGAACGTGCACACTCTGCGGCAAGTGCCAAAACGAGTGTCCCGTGAACGTCAGGATCTACGAGTCCCCCGACAGCCCGGACTGCATCCGCTGTCTGAAATGCGAAAAGGTCTGTCCGTTCGGGAGCATCGGCCACGAATTCCTTTCCCGGAAGCCGGTTCATGCCGACTTCCCCGAACCTGAAAAGGGATGAAAAATGGGCCTCTTTTATGGAGATAGAAAGGACGCGAAAAGATGAACGCATCGCGCAACGTTTGGGCGGGGATCATGTTATTTGCGGCTGTCGCGGGGCTGGCCCGGACGGAGGGTCTGACCATCCAAGCCCGGGGTTTATATTTCCATCCGTCGGACCAGGTCTTCCGCGACATTTACGGCAACGGAATAAGTTGGGGCGGAGAGCTGGGATTCAAGCTCACCAAGCGGATCGGCATCTGGGCCGGCGGGGATTACTTTTCCAAGGTCGGCAAGCTCGTCATCACCGAGGAAGAGACAAAGGTCAGGATCGCTCCTCTGACCGCGGGCGCGAAGTATTATCTTGCCGTTGGGAAGTTCAGGCCTTATGCGGGCGCGGGCTTGGGCTACTTCCACTATAAGGAAACGAACAGCATCGCGATCGTGGAAAAAAATGACATTGGATTTCTCGTTCGGGCCGGCTTTGTATTCAAGCTGGGAGCGGCCTTTTTCATGGATATTCAGGGGACATGGAGCACGTGTTCCGTCCAGCCCCTGGAGGTCAAAGCCAACCTCGGCGGACTCTCGGCAGGGGTCGGCCTAGGGTTGGAATTCTAAGAGCTCCGGCCTGATCTCAATTCACGAAGCGTATCCGCGAAAAGATCTCCGCGTTGACCGCCCTTGTCGGCGTCTCAAAGTCGACGACCTTGACCTCGAACTCGACGTTCAAGGTCTCTGGAGGAAGGCAGGATTTGTCATTGCACGCCTGGTAGGTGAGGGCCCCATGGAGTTTGTATGTCCCGGGAAGGACCATGTCTCCAGCCTGGAAGAGGACACCGATGAGAACGCTCTCCGCATAGACGAGGACTTCGACTTCCGAAAACTCGAAGCGGGCCGGGAGGGGAGGGGGGTAGATGATGTTCACGGGCTTGAAATTTCTGCCCTCCGGGAACTCCAGCATCGTGGCGACGAGGAAGTTGTCGTTCACGGGATTGGCGTTGATATGCCAGTCCGGGCCGATGGACAAGCGGAGGGCGGCCCTGAAGGTTTCGCCGGGATGGACGGCGTCCCTGGTCAAGAACGTCTTCGTTTCAGTAATCACCTCCTGTTGGGCCCGGAAGCCCGATCCGGAGCCAAGAAAGGCCATGCTCAAAACGACGACCCCTAAAGCTGAACTTTTGTTCGAGAGCATCATGCGATCCTTTGTCATCCAACTCCGGTGACCATTTTACACCGTTCGTCGGGATCTGGGAAAGCCTTGGACCCGGCAAGAATACGGCGAACCTCGGCCCGGAAGCCCCGCCTCAGAACGATTCGCCCGCGGTGAAGGTAACCCTCGACGCGTCTTTCCCCCAGGAAAAATCGACGTTCAGATTCGCGGCCCCATGAAATCCGGGAAGAACGAAGAACGATGATATTTTTCCCGCGTCATCGGCGTCTAATAGGAGAGGAGAAACCCGTGAGGATCGTACGTTTTTCTATCGACCGGCCGGTCGCGACCGTCATGTTCTTCATCGCCGTCGTCCTGCTGGGCTTCGTCTCCCTCCGCCGGCTCAGCGTCGATCTCTTGCCTAACATCAGCTATCCGAAGATGTCCGTCGTCACCCGGTATCCGGGAGTCGCCCCCGAAGAGATGGAGACCTTGGTCACGGCCCCTCTCGAGGCCGCCGTCAGCCGGATCCCCGGCCTCCAAGGCGTCGAATCCATCTCCAAGGAAGGCGTCTCCACCCTGACCCTCGAGTTCGCCTGGGGGACGGACATGGATTTCGCCCTGCTCCACACGCGGGAGAATCTCGACGGCGCCCGCGACGGACTCCCCCGTGACGTCGAGAATCCGGTCATCATCGCCCTCGACCCCAAGGACAGGCCCATCATGGTCCTGGCCGTCTCGGGGGAGCGGGGCCTCGTCGAACTCAAGGAGTTCTGCGAGGAACTCCTCAAGCCTCGGCTCGAGCAGGTGGACGGCATCGGCTCGGCCGACATCGCCGGCGGTGTCGAGCGGGAGATCCAGGTCGAACTCGACCCCCGCCTCCTCTCCCTCTACGGCCTGAGCGTCGAGGCCGTCTCGACTTGCATCGACGCCTTCAACCGCGGCCTCCAGGGCGGGACCATCCATAAGGGCCGGTTCAAATATGCCCTGCGGGTCTCGGGCGAGTTCGGGGCCGTCCCGGAGATCGGCGAGATCAACCTCAAGACGACGAAGGACCGGGGCGTTATCCGGCTCAAGGATGTGGCCGGGGTCAAGGATTCCATAAAGGAGCGGGAAGGGCTGACCCGGCTGAACGGCCGGGAAAGCATCGGCGTCCTCATCAGGAAGGAAGCGGGGGCCAACACGGTCAAGGTCACCCGGGCGGCCAGGGAGATCATCGAGGGCTTCCGCGGGGAAAACCCCGAGGTTCGCATCCAAACCGTCTCCGAACAATCCAAGTCCATCGAAGAAGCCATCGCCACGACCGCCGGCGAGATCATCGAAGGCGCCATCCTGGCCTTCGTGGTCCTCCTCCTTTTCCTCCAGGAGGTCAAAACCCCCCTTATCATCGGCATCGTCTTCCCCATTTCCATCATCGCCACTTTCAACCTCCTCTTCTTCGGCAATATCACCCTGAACATCATGTCGCTCGGCGGACTGGCCCTGGGGGTGGGAATGCTCGACGACTGCGCCGTCGTTGTCTCCGAGAATATCTTCAGGCACCGGACTCTCGGAAGGAGCAAGAAGGAAGCCGCCGATATCGGAACGCGGGAAGTGGCTCCGGCCGTCACGGCCGCGGCCCTGACCACGGTCGTCGTCTTCCTGCCCGTCATCTACGTCCACGGCGTCGCCGGCCAGCTCTTCAAGGACGCGGCCCTGACCGTGACCTTCTCCCTAATGTCATCCCTCGTCGTCTCGCTGACCCTCCTCCCCATGCTGGCCTCGCGGAAGTTCGGGAAATGGGGCATCGGGCGGGAAACCGCCGCGGGAATGACCGGCGCCCCTCCCGTTCCGGGCGGGAAGCCGCGGCCGCGCGGCTTCGCCCGGTTCTTCAATTCCGGTTATGAAAGATTCATCGCCGTTTACCACCGCTCCCTCGTCTGGTCGCTCGACCACAAGAGGGCCGTCCTTTTGGCCTTCTTCATCTTTTTGTCCGTCATGACCTTCATCGGGACGCGGATCAAGCGGGAGCTCATGCCCAAGCTCAAGGCTTCCTCCTTCGAGATCAACCTGAGGACGCCCGTGGAGTATTCCCTCGACGGGACGG
>JALHVH010000181.1 GCA_022867105.1 Candidatus Aminicenantota bacterium | reverse complement strand
GACATAGACCCTTTCCTGGAGTGTCGCGATGATGGGCGCGTAGGTGCTCGGCCGGCCGATGCCCTTGGCCTCGAGTTCTTTGACCAATGTGCCTTCCGTGTAGCGGGACGGCGGCTGGGTGAAGCTCTGCTTGCCCTCCAGTCCGGCCTCGCCGCCGACGAGGGTCAGGACTTCGCCCTCGAAGGCCTTGGGCAGGATGTCCCCGTCCTCGTTCCCGTTCGGGAAGACCGCCAGAAAGCCGTCGAACTTGATGACCTCGCCTTTGGCCTTGAAGAGGACCTTCGAGGCGCGGACGTCGAAGTCCGTCTGCTCGACGACGGCCTGGGCCATCTGCGAAGCGAGGAACCTGTTCCAGATGAGGCGGTAAAGGTCATACTCCTCCTTTTTTAGGTGTTGTTTGACGCGCTCGGGAGGCAGGTCCATATGGGCAGGCCGGATGGCTTCATGGGCGTCCTGGGTCTTCCTCTTGCTCTTGAAAAAGTTCGGTTTGGCCGGGACGTAGGCCGGCGAAAACGTCCTCTCGATATAGGCCCTGGCGGCGCCGCGCGCCTCTTCCGAGACGCGGAATGAATCCGTCCTCATGTAGGTGATGAGCCCCGTCTGTCCCAGCTCTCCGATCTCCAGCCCCTCATAGAGCTTCTGGGCGACGAACATCGTCTTCTTGACGGGGAAATGGAGGAGGCGAAATCCGTCTTGCTGGAGGGTGCTCGTGATGTAGGGCGGGGCCGGGCTCTTCCTCTTCTCCTCGATCTTGATCTTTTCCAGGACGAACGGCGACCGGCGGCAATCCGCCAGGATCGCGTCGGCCTGTTCCTTGTTCTCGACCTTGGCCTTCCTGCCGTCGATCTTGGCCAGGGCGGCCTTGAACTCAGGCGGGTTGGAGGCCGCGAGCCGGGCCGTGATGTTCCAGAATTCCTCGGGAACGAAGGCCAGGATCTCCTTCTCGCGATCGCAGATGAGCCTCAGGGTGACGGACTGGACGCGGCCCGCGCTCAGGCCGCGGCCGATCTTCTTCCAGAGAAGCGGGCTGATGAGGTAGCCGACAAGCCGGTCCAGGATCCGCCGCGTCTGCTGGGCTTCGATCTTGGGCTGGTCCAGCCCGCCGAGGCGTTCGAACGCCTTCTTGACCCCCGCCTCGGTGATCTCGTGAAAGACCGCCCGGAAGATCTTGGGATTCTCCTCCCCGATGAGCCGGCTCAGGTGCCAGGCGATGGCCTCGCCCTCCCGGTCCGGGTCGGTGGCCAGGATGACCGAGGCGCTCTCCTTGGCCAGCTTCTTCAGCTCGGCCACGACCTTCTTCTTTTCGGGGATGACCTGGTAGGTGGGCGCGAAGTCATGCTCCACGTCGACGCCGAGCTTGCTCTTGGGAAGATCGCAGACGTGTCCCATGGACGCTTTGACCAAGTAGCCCGGACCCAGGTAATGATTGACGGTCTTCGCCTTCGCCGGCGACTCCACGATGACCAACGATCGTGCCGATCTTGCCACTCACATTCTCCTCTGAAAATTCTTGCCCGGGTTCTGAACGACCAGTCCCTCGAGCTCCAGGCCCAACAGGACCCCGAGGAGCTCCGAGACCGAGAGGTCGGTCCCCTCCACGATCTCGTCGATGTGGACCTGGGCATCGACGGGAAGCGTCTTGAGGACCTTCTCCTCCGCTTCCGAGAGCGGAGGCCTTTCCTTCGCCTCCGCCTTGCGGGAGAGCAGGTCCTCGCGGAGCGGCGAGGGCAGGCCCTCGGCTACGTCCTCCCATCCTTCGACGAGCCGCGCCCCCGTCTGGATCAGCCAGTTCGTCCCCCGGCTCAAGTCCGAGGTGACGTTCCCCGGGACGGCCATGACCTCCCGGTTCTCGTCGAGGGCCAGCCGCGCCGTGATGAGCGACCCGCTGCGCCGGGTCGCCTCGACGACCACCAGCCCCAGGCCCAGCCCGCTGATGATGCGGTTTCGCAGCGGAAAGTGATAGCCGAGCGGCGGCGCGTCAAGCGGATATTCGGTGACCAACACACCTCGCTCCCGGACCTTGCCGGCCAGTTCCCGGTTCTCGTCCGGGTAAACGACATCCAATCCCGAACCCATCACCGCCACCGTTTGTCCTTCCTTCACCGCGCCCCAGTGGGCGCAGGCGTCGACGCCGCGGGCGAGCCCGCTCACGATGACGACCCCCCGGGACGCCAGGTCGCCTGCCAGTTTCCCGGCCACCGCCCGGCCGTACGGCGTGGGTTGCCTCGCGCCGACGATGGAGACCGCAGGCGCCTTCAACGCCTCCGTCCGCCCCACGACATACAGAACGAGCGGAGGATCGAAAATTTCTCTCAGGAGGGCGGGATAATCGCCGTCCTCAAAAGTCATAAGAGTATACGCCTTTCTCTCGATCTTCTCAAGCTCTATTTTCGCCTCGTCGAGCGCTCCCTTCGCGGCGATCTTCCCGGCGACGTCCTCTCGGACGCCGAGTGCCGTGAGCCGCTCCTTGCCCGCCCCGAAGACCTCCTCCACCGACGGAAAGGCCCGGAGGACGATCCGCGCGGCCCTGGGACACTCGCAGACACAGCTGTTGAGGGCGATCCAGGGAATGCGCCGGTCTTCCGCCATCCCTCTTCCCTCAGCCTTCACTGCAGGCGGCGGGGATGGCGAAGACCGGGACCTCGGAGAAGGAAATGACCCGCTCGGTGTTGCTGCCCAGGAAGAACCTCGCCAGCTTCGAATGCGTGGTGGTCGAGATGGCGATCAGGTCGTCGAGCCGTTTCCTGGCCTTGCCCAGGTTGACCCCGGCCTGCCTGTAGATGTCCTCGAGAAGCGCCGGGCGAGACTCCAGGAGGGCCGGCTCCGGCTCGGGTTGGACGTGGATCGCCGAAAGACCGGCACGGCAGGTCTTTGCGAACAGGGCCGCGTAGGCCAGGGCGTTCGTCGCTTCGGCGGAAAAGTCCGTCGCCCAAAGGATGTTCTTCACCGAATAGGTCATGTCCCTCTCCTTTTTAGACCTGTCGATTCTAACACAGTCGGTTCCTGTCCCTTTTATAAGACGCTCGAAGGCCCGCGTTTTTATCAGTCACCCAGCCCATCAGAGAAAAGAAAGGGGACACGTACCACAGGTACGCGTCCCCTTTCATTCGTATTCGCCCCAGTGCTTGATCTTGAGGTCCCCGATCTTCTTCGAGGCGATGGCCTGGACGAACAGATCGGCGACCTGGAGGGTGGTGCCGTCGCCTGTCGTCGCAGCCTTTGGGCTGTGTCTTTCTCCGGCTGAAGGCTGCGGCGACAGCGCCTGCGGTTACATTACAGGATGTCTTCCGGTCGCGCCTATTCCTTTTCTTCCAATAATTTTCCGTACTTCTTGAACAGCTCCCTGAGGGCCTCCCGGGTGATGACGTAACGGCTGATGTAGATGGACAGCGTGGACCTCACCGGGTCGTTGGACTTGATCAGGACGTAATCGCGTAAGGTCCCGATCTTGTTCTGCGACGGGAGCCGGACCTCGAGGCCGAGCTCCTTTCCGGCGGCGATCTTCAGGGGGAACACGGCCGGCTTGCCGTTCGCCAGGAACTTGAACTCCGGGTGGGCGATCTCGATCGAAAGCTCGAGCTCGCCGGGGTTCTTGATCGCGACGCGGGTCGACGCCTCTTCGCCTTCCAGGCTCAGCCCCAGGTCGATGTTGTAGGCGCTGAGCTCGATCCGCGGCTGGGGCGGGACTTCGATCTCAGCCCTGAGGCTGAGTTCCCGCCGGGAGGCGCCGGCGTCGTTCGATTCGACATAGACGTACTTGACGATCGTGCCCGAGTATCCCCTCGAGTCGAAAGAAGCCTTGATCCTGCCTGGCTTCCCCGGCCCGATCTTTTCCTCGGAGGCCAGGGCGGCCGCGCAGCCGCACGACGTGGCGACCTTCTCGATGACGAGCGGGGCGTCGCCCTCGTTCGTGAAAACGAACTCGTGAGTCAAGATCTCACCCTGCTTGACCTTGCCGAAGTCCCAGGCTTCCTCTTTGAACTTCGCCCGGGCCTGCTTGCCGGCGGCAGAGGCCGGGAGAACGATGCCGATAACGCCCAGGATGACAGCCGTTAGGACCCACGTTTTTTTGTTCCTCATGCCTTCCTCCGTTGCCGCTTATGATGACACAAGACCCAAACACAATTCAAGCCGCTCCGCCCTTCGACCGACCATTCCGGCGACGCAGACCCCACTCCGCCCCCCCCTTTATTGTCCAAGGGGGTTGGGGGGATTAATATCTAAGCGGTAGCCGCAATAACATCGCAAACTGTTTGGCCCTTAGCAGAGGGGCTTGATGAAGACCCGTTTATGATGCATGGAGAGCATGGCCACGACGTACTGCCTTTCCTGCTTCCGCGCATCACAAGAGAGGACGGTCATTGAGGACTTTTTTTCTCGGGGCCTGACGCGCAAAAAGAGTCAAGGCGCCGGTCAAAACCGGACCCTGATCCCGGCCTTGAGCGACATCCCCGAAAAGTTGACAATGGCCTCGCGCGGGTCGCTGAAGCGCGCTTCGGTCGGCATGTCGCGGCGGATGATGACGAACGGGAAATCCCCGTGGCTGCCGGCCTTGACCAAAAAGTAATAGAGCGTTCCCTGTTCGGTGTAGGATTCACCGTCGGAGTTGGTCGAGATGTCCTTGCCCGTAAAGCCGCCGAATTTAGCGAACCGGAAATCGGCTTCGCCCACCAGGAAGAGGCCTGGATAGAACTCCCATTCGCCGCCGGCCGCGGCCCCCCAGCCCAGGCCGTTGGCGTTGGCGCCCCCCTGCCACTCCTGCCAGAACGCCCCCTTCTCGAAGCGGTAGAGGTAGTCGGCCTTGGTAAAAATATATTGGAGCGTGCCCTTGACGTAGAGGAAGGGCAGCGGATAGAAGGCGATCCCGATTTTGACGGGCACGGCCTGGACCCTGGGCCTGGTGACGATGGCGTCTGGCAGGTCCCCGGCCGCGAAATCCACACGGCTCGAGCGCCGGCCGGAGAAATAGTCCGCCCCAACGACCAGGCATAGGCCGGGCGTGAGGCTGTAGGAGAGCTCCACGCCCAGAATGTAGGTCAGATGGAGCCCCGCGGATCCGCCTTTGCCCTGCGTTCCCAGCAGGGCGCCGTAATAATCGGCCCACCCATGGGCCCCGGTGTTGAGGTCGCCCACGGCCGCGTAGTTCGCGCCGCCCAGGATGGAAAAGCCGAAGGTCTTTGCCCCGGGGGACTCGGCCGCGGACTGTTCTTCCGGAACGACCGGCCTTTCTTCTGTCCGGACCGTCTCCGCCTTAAGTCCGGCGCCCGCCTCTCTGGTCTTCACCGGAAGCAATCTTTCTTTCTTTACGGGCTCGAGGGCTTCGACAAGGCTCTCGTGGATGTAGCCGCGGGCGACGAGCCCGTCGTCGCGGGTGAAGCGGACCATGTACCACTCGCCCGCTTTCTTCTCGGCCTCGAGGACCGTGCCCTCGGGCAGCTGCTGGACGATGGGGCTCCCGATATCCGGGGTATCGCGGATGTTGGCCTGCTCCGCCGTCACCTTGATCTTGAAGGTCGCGGCCGGCTTTTCCTGAGACGCCAAAGCCGGCAGGATGGTCAGGAGGATGAGAAAAACGAAGATCGTCCTTTTTGTCATGGTTCTCATGTTAACCTCGGCTCACTTTTTTTAAAACTGCGATGTGCTGGGCGTGGATACCGCGGAACAAGGGGACGACACGCTCGATCGTGAAGCCTGCCGCGGCCGCTTCTTTCTCAAAGGTCGCTCTCGGAACCATCTTGATCGTCCTCTGGGTTCTCTTGAAGAGGCGCCGGAGCTTTCGCTGGAACGCGTGAATACCTTTCCCCCGGTAAAAAGAGAGGATGACGCCTTCTTTCGCGACCCGGGCGAACTCCCGCAGGACCGCTTCCCGGTCCTCTACGGCGTGGAGGTGGTGGAAGAGCCGCATCGAGAAGACATAATCGAAGACTCCGGGCTTGAAGGGAAGTCCCCGCCTGAAATCGGCCGCCGCGCCGCCGACATGCCACGGTCCCTCGTTTTTCTCAACCGCCCGCTCCACCATGGGAAAGGCGAGATCGCTCGACACCAGCCGGACGCCCTCGCCGAGCAGGAGCCCCGAGAACCGGCCGTAACCGCAGGGCGCGTCAAGGATGAGAGCCGCCCCGTCCCGCTCCCAGGCCGGCCCGCCCTCCTTTTTCAGCCCGTGCAGAATCCGGCGCAGGATCCGTTTCTCCCGGAAATCCACGAGCCTCTGGTCGAGGCCCCGGTACCGCCGCTTTTCATAATCTGCGACCCCGGGGCGGTCGAAGGTCTTATTCGCTGAAGTCGACATATTTCGGGCACCTGTCGATGACGATCTTTTGCGGCCGGCCGGCGATCTCGCGGCCGCCCCGATCGAACGCGGCCTCCACGCGCCTTTTGAAAACGTGCTCCACGGGCGATCCCGGCGTCCAGCAGACGGCGAAGGGACGGCCGTTCTTCCGGAAGCGGAAGATCCGGGGGCCGGCCCCGGTTCCAGCCCCGGGGTCGTGTCCGGAGCCCGAAGGGCCGTCCGCCGGAGCGTCCGTCTCCCCCAGGCCTTCGAAGGCACTTCCCTCGAGCCGGGCCCGGAGCGTCCGGAAAGCGTGGAAGGCGGGACGGCGCCTCCACGGCTCTTCGCGGTTGTCCACGAGGCCGTATCCCGGGGCGGCCAACTGCCACCAGGTAATCCGCTCGACCAGTCCGGACGCCAGGAGGAGGACGTAGTAACGGACGAGGTAGTCCGCCTGCTCCTCTTCCGTGACGTTGGGCTTGCCCGCGGCCGGCGAGTAGGGGCCGGTGCCGGCGATCGGCCAATTGACCTCCGTGATCCAGACATCGCGGCCGGCGCGCGCCGACACGTCCACCGCGGCCTTGAGGAGGGCGAGCTTCTTCACGGCACTCCAGCCGAATTGCCTGTTCTCCGGAGCACCCATCCTGTCGACGTAGAGGTGCGAGGTGACCTTGTCGAAGGGGAGGCGCGGCAGGGTCACGGGATAGAGATGGAACTCGAAATCGATCACGGCCGGCCCGGCCAGCTTCGCGCCGAAGCGGGAGGCGATCTCGAACGCCGGCCCGGCAAGGCGGAGGTATTCCCGGTGGTCCCAGACGCCCCACTTCGTCCTGTTCCAGGCGTGCCCGATCTCGAAGGTCGAGACGAGGGGGGCGAAGCGGCTGAAGACCTCCTCGAGGAAGGCGCGCCAGGAGTCGGGTTCGAGAACGTCGGAGCGGCGCTGGAGGAGGGCCAGCGTGACTTCGAAGCCGCGGCCCCGGAGGGCGCGGACGAAGACCTCGTGCTCCGCGAGCTTTCCGCGCTCCCAGGAAGGGATGCGGACGCGCGTGTGTCCGACGCCGGTTTCGGCGAGGAGGTCGAGCGCTTCTGCGTCCTTCGGGCCGGCCGGAGAAACGGCGCAGCTCATCGCGCCCGGGCCGATCAGGACGGGGACGCGGTGCATCTCCTTCATGTAACGCCGGTAACGCCGGAGGCCGGGAACGAGCCGGCGGAGGTTGGCGCCGGCGATGGCGAAATAGCTTCCGGCGTGGCGAAGGTGGTGGCGGAAGCGCTCGGACCGGGGGGCCACGTTGTGCGGCTGGTCGGCATACGGGTTCCATTCGAACGGGAAGCTCATGTCACTGGATCCCCAGCCGCTCGGCCAGCCTTTTCATCCGGAGCGCTCTCTTGATGGCACCAAAGCCCGTATACCCCTGCTTGTTCAACCGGTACCAAAGACGGAGGGCACGGGCGCCGCGCCTGTTGTTGAGGTAAAGCCGGAGGAAATCGTCCTGGTAGGCCGGGGGGACTCCGAGCCGCACGAGATTCCGGACGCGGCCGAGGAGCGAAATCTCGCGGCGGACGCGGATGCGATTGGTATCGATGAGGAAGAGATCATATGCGCCGGGGCGGGAAGACCGGACGAGGACGTTCCCGTCCGAAAGGTCGTGATGGAGGATGCCCTGGTTGTGGGCGAAGACGAGGAAGCGGGCGAGCGCCGCCAGGAGCCGGGAAAGGTCTTCGGGCGGGAGCGTCCGGAGGAGGCTCCGGACCTCCGGGGCGGCGGCGATCCGGGCGGCAACGAAGTAGCTTTCG
>JALHVH010000180.1 GCA_022867105.1 Candidatus Aminicenantota bacterium | reverse complement strand
TAAGCGCGAGCCGAAGGACGGATATTCCGGCTTTCTATGCCGAATGGTTTATAAACAGGATACGCGCAGGTTATTGCACTGTACCAAATCCAGCTAATCCTAAGATGATATCCTACGTCTCTTTGAATCCAGATGATGTTGATGTCATCGTTTTTTGGACCAGAAACCCGAAGCCTCTCATCAAGCGGCTTGCTGAACTTGATATGAGGGGATTTCGCTATTATTTTCAATATACAATTCTGGCAAATCCGAGAATCATCGATCCTAAGAGTCCGCAAACCCAGACGTCCATCGAAACATTCAAGCCCTTGGCCGATCATATAGGTCCCGATAGAGTCATATGGCGATACGACCCGATCGTCATTACGAATCAGTGCCCGAGTGATCGCCATCTTGAGAAAATCTCATCTATCGCATCCGCTCTGAGAGGTTATACGAAGCGCTTAATGATCAGCATGTTAGACACATGTCATCATACTGAAGGGCGAATGCGCCGTTTAGAAGCGAAAGGGTTGCGCGTTTCGCTTCTAGATGGAGAGCGGTTTCAATGTTTTATTAAATCCATCGTTGAAATCGCGAAAACCAATGGAATGGAGATATTTAGCTGTGCTGAAGAAAACGGCCTGGACAGGTTAGGCGTCGCATCCGGGAAATGCATAGATGATCGGCTTATAGAAAAAGTTTTTAAGATCATGGTCACACACAAGAAAGATCCTCATCAGAGACCGGCTTGCGGATGCGTTATGAGCAAAGACATAGGCATGTACGATACGTGTCCATTTAATTGTGTTTATTGTTATGCGACAAGGAACCTCGTATCTGTTAAACGCAATTTCTTAAAGCATGACCCAAAATCACCTTCCTTAATAGGGGGACAAGAATCTGGGAATCGAATTTAAACGATTTCGTGGAGGGGGCCGGCCGCTTTGCCGGAGACGGCGCCGCCGAAAAATTCCGCGCCGCGCGGCAGGTAAAATAGAAAGACCGCCAAAGTCAGCACCCCCGTCAGGATGAACGGGAACTGGATGCCGATCGCGTCCGATAAAAAGCCCGCCGCCAGCGATACGAACGCCCCTGAGATCAGCTGGATGTTCGAAACCCAGCTGAACGCCTGCGTCTGTCCTTCGGCCGGAACCGTCGACCCGACAAACGTATGCAGCGACGGATACGTCATCAACAGGAACCCGCCGAACGCGATCAGCCCGGCCACGGCCAGCGCCTGGTGCGGCGCGAACCCGATCACGAAGAGGCTCACCATCGCCCCGCCGAGGCTCAGCAGGAACACCTTCTTTCTTCCGAAGCGCCGGCTCCAAACCCCATAGCCGTAGCCCGTGATCGTGCCCATTCCGATCCACAGCGCCAGGAATAGCCCCGTCCGCCCCATCGGGATCTTGAACCTGTTATGGAGCAGGGCCGGCGCGTAATACACCGTGACCGACCAGCCCATCCCCCCGAAGAAGAAGCCCGGGATGTATCTCTTGATCCCCTTGAGGGACCTGGCCCACGACGACGCGGACAGCGACATTTTTTCATCGCTCCTCGACGACACCCCCTTCAGCACGAGGATCCCGATCGCGCCGATCACCAGCCCGATTAAGCTCCAGGCGAAAAGCGGCGTCTTCCAGGTCCATCTCTGGGCCATGAACCCGACCGTCAAGTAGGCCAGGATGACGCCCACGTTCCCCGAGCCGCTCTGGATGCCCATCGCGTCGTCCAGCTCCTGTCCCGACCCCGATTGAGACTTCGACACCCAGGCCACGATGACGGGGTGGTAGAAGCTCGAGAAGACCCTGATCATCAGGAACACCAACAACAGGGCGCCGAACGTCCGGACGAACGGCACGAGGGCCATGGATGCGCAGATCCCCAGCCCGCTCAGGAGCAACAAGGACCGGTACTCGTACTTGACCGACAGCTTCACGACCAGAAATTGCATCAAGAGCGTCGTGAGGAGCCCCAGGTTCGAAAGCAGGCCGATCTGCGAGTAGCTGCTGATGATGAACCCCTGGCTGTAGAGAATGGGGAAGACGGTAGGCG
>JALHVH010000179.1 GCA_022867105.1 Candidatus Aminicenantota bacterium | reverse complement strand
CGCCGCCGAGCACATCCAGGCGGGAGACGGGTATTACGCCGGATACGACGACCAGAAGGCGCTCGAAGAGTACCTCGCGGCCGTTGAGCTGGAGGCCTCCAACTACGAGGCCCTCTGGAAGACGGCCCGGGCCTATGTGGACACGGCCGATCTCGTCGACCTCGCGGGGAAGGACGCCAAGGAAACGCGGAAAAAGATGTACGGGAACGCCGTGACCTATGCCCGCAAAGCCATCGCTGTCAACCCAAATGATACGTGGGGCCATTTCTGTCTATCGGCCGCGATGGGCAAGAAGGTGCTCCTCCAGGGGAAGAAGGAACAGATCGACGCTTCGAAGGTCATCAAGGTCGAGATCGATAAGGCCATCGAGTTCGACGCGACGAACGATCTGGCCTATCACGCCCTCGGCCGTTGGCACCGGCGCATGGCCGAGATCGGGGGGGCCAAGCGAGCCCTGGGCAGCCTGTTCTACGGGTCCATTCCCAAGGGTTCGTTCGCGGAGTCCGAGAAGCTCTTCCTCAAGGCCATCGAGCTCCATCCCGACTACGTCAACCATCATTACGAACTCGGCCTGACCTACGAGGCCCTGGAAAAATTCGACCTGGCGGCCGCCGAGTTTCAGAAGGCCATCGACCTTCCGATAAGCTCCTCCAAGGACAAAGGCATCAAGGAAAACGCCGGGATCGAACTCGCGAAGACGCTGAAGAAAAAGAAGTCCTGAGGGTCCTTCTCGCTCAATCTCCGGGCCCTCCGGACCCGGCGTCCGGACTCAGTCCTCTTCGGAGAAGACCCGGGCTTCGAACACCTCAATCCGGGCCCCCTTCTTCCATTCGTCCCCAGGAAGGCCTGCCTTGAGGCAGCCATGGCTGAGGAACGTCTCCCGGTCCCAGCTGTATTCGAGAGGAACTTGGGGGAGGAGGAGGCCCCGGTGAACGCCCTTGGAAACGATGATCCCGTGCCGGCCGACCTCCACGTCACCGGCGTCCCGGACCCGCCTGGGCAGGGATAGGACCGAGATCTCGATCCTTACCCGGACGAGCTCCTCGGGGGTCAAGGGAGCGAATCTGTAGTCCTGGCTGGCCGCGGCGACGGCCATCTCAACGATGGTTTCGTCGAGGGGCTTGACCGGAAGCGGGTAGCCGACGCATCCCCGGAGTTCGCCGTTCATCTTGAGGGTCACGAAGGCCCCCCGCTTTTCCTTCATCACGGGATCGCCGGGTCCGGGCTTGAGGCCGCCACCGGCGCCGAAATGGTTTTCTATAGCCCGGCGGGCAAGCTTAAGAAGGAAACTTTCCTTTTCGCGGGTCAACTCTGCGCTCATGATATTCTCCTTCCCGGAGAAGATGCCAGCGGGACGGGCGAAAGGGTGAACCTGCCGTCATGTTCGATGCTGAAGGCCTTTAGGACCGGATTCCTCCGGCCGCCCGGCCGGACTTCCAGGACGATCTTCCCATACGCGAAAGGCTGAAGGATGCGGCTCTCCACTCGTCGTCCTCCCCCAAAAAAGAAGAACCCCACCGTCCGCCCATCGTAGAGGTCGTCGAGGAGATGGAACTGCTCGACGGGGAAAGAATGACCCTTGCCCGCCGGGATGATGGCCTCCACATAGACACGAGGACCCCGTCTGTATCCGATGAGATAGCCGCATTGCCCGGATTCGGAGAGGAGAGACAAGGCCTTGAGGGACCGTTCGGCATCGTCCGTCAGAAAAACATCCACGATGTCATTATAACAGGTTGAGAAGGAAGAATCCTATCGGCAATTCCGGGGTTCTTTCCTAGCCCACACCATGATGCTGTAGCCTTTGAGAAAGAAGAGGAAGAGGTCAAGGCGGGAGACGAGCCGGACCAGAGGATAGATGACGGCATAGACACGCAACTTTCCGGCCTGGGCCTTGTATTCCTCGCCGGTGGACGGTTTGATGCGCCCGTCACGCAAAGCCCCGCCCGGGGTCTTCCCCGAAGACAACTTGATGTAAGCGAAGTTCAGAAGAAGCTCGATGAGCTCGGAGAAAAACTTGGAATATGTCCTGGTCCTCGCGACCTCGAATCCCGCCTTCCGGAGCTTACCGCAAAGGTCCTTCCGGTTGTAGCCTTCCCGTTTGTGGCCGTAGAACTCGAGCTTCATGCCGAGGGCGGACCTCAGCCTGTGGAGAAGGAAGAACCGCCCCGTATGGGGAGTGACCACGATGAGCTCTCCGGCGTCCTTGAGGACCCGATGGATCTCCGCCAGGCACTCGTCGTCGTTATCGATGTGCTCGAGGTAGTCCAGGCAGGTCGCGAGATCGAAAACACCGGAGCGGAACGGGAGAATACCGGCCGGCATCTGGACGAGGCCCTTGCCGAGAAGCTCCCGGGAGGCGACGAGGTTGGCCATGTCCTGGTCCGTGCTCGTCCAAAGGCCGCCTTTCCGGCGGAGGAACCAGCTCAGGGTCCCCTGGGCGCAGCCGATGTCCAGGGCGGTCCGGTGGGCGTCGAACTCCAGGCTTTTGTCCAGGAGGCGGAGCTTGTCCCTCTTCTTGATGGACCGTTTGGCGATCCGGATCTGCCAGGGAACGTTCTCCATGGGTATCATTATATTTTCCAGCGCGGGAAATGACAAGACAGGAGCCCGTATTGACTATTCCGTTCGATTGGAATTAAGATGGTCCAAAGGGAGAAGCGATGAAATACGAACTCGTCATCGTCGGCACCTTGGAAACGAACTGCTACCTGGTCTATGACGCGGGAACACTCGAATGCGCCGTCATCGACCCCGGCGCCGAGCCGGAAAAGATCTATCCGGTCATCGCGGAGTTCGCGCTCAAGCCGGTCTTGATCCTCAATACGCACGGGCACGTCGACCACGTCGGGGCCAACCTCGACATGAAGGAAAGGTTTCGTGTCCCCCTCTGGATCCATTCCCTGGACACGCCGCTCCTCGAGGCCATGAAGGGCTCCGAGCTGAGCCTTTTCCTGGGGGCGAAGGACTCCCCCCCGCCGGACAAGTTCCTGAAGGACCGCGAGATCATCACCATCGGCAAGGTTTCGCTCAAGGTCGTCCACACCCCCGGCCACACGCCCGGGAGCGTCGGGTTTTACGGCCACAGGACCCTCTTCTCGGGGGACACCCTCTTCTGCGGCGGCGTGGGACGGACGGACCTGGCCGGGGGCTCGAGGAAGGACCTCGAGAAGTCCATCCGGTCCAGGATCCAGACCCTTCCCGCGGAGACGGTCGTCCTTCCCGGCCACGGCCCCATGACCACCGTGGGCCAGGAGATCGCCTCGAACCCCGATCTCACATGAAGGACCTTCGGTCCCCGGCCGAGGACGCCCTGCGCTCCTTCATCGATTTCCTCTCCGTCGAAAAAGGCCTGTCCCGGAACACCCTCCTTTCCTACGAGCGCGACCTCGCCAAGCTCCTCCTTTTCTTCCGGAAGGAGAAACTGGTCTGGACGAAGGCGGGGGAGGAGGATCTCGTGCGATTCGTCCATGAGCAGAGCCGGGCCGGTCTGTCGGCCCGGTCACTGGCCAGACTCGTTTCGTCGATGAGGTCCTTCTACAGGTACCTTGTCCTGGACGGGATGGTAGACAGGAACCCGGCGGGAGGGCTTTCTTCGCCCTCCGTCTGGTTCTCCCTGCCCAAGTTCCTGACGATAAAAGAGGTCGAGGCCCTGCTGGCTGCGCCGGACGACGGGGACCCCCGGGGGGTCCGGGACAGGGCCATGCTCGAGGTCCTTTACGGCTCGGGGCTCCGGGTGTCCGAACTCATCGCCCTCAGGCCCAAGGACGTCAATCTGGATGAGGGGTTCCTCCTCTGCCGGGGGAAAGGGGGAAAGGAAAGGATCGTCCCTTTGGGCAGATCGGCCTGCCGGGCGGTCCGGACGTATCTCGATGAGGCCCGGCCGCAATTTGATAAGGCCGCTTCCGAGTTTCTGTTCCTCACCCGCCGCGGCGGCCCGTTCACGCGGCAGGGGTTTTGGAAACTCCTGAAGGGGCACGCCCTGGCGGCCGGGATCGCCTCCAAGATCAGCCCGCACGTCCTGAGGCACTCCTTCGCGACGCACCTTCTTGAGCGCGGGGCCGACCTCCGGTCCGTCCAGCTGATGCTCGGGCACAGCCAGATCACGACGACCCAGATCTACACCCACGTCAGCCGCGAAAGACTGCGCCGGGTCTATGATCAATTTCATCCGAGGGCATGATCGCCCCAATCCCGCGCGAAAAGAAATGCATTCATCATGGTTGCTCTTAAAGCTATCTGAGCTTGCTCAAGAGAACACAGAGCTCGTCGAGCCGACCTCATCATGTCCGACAGGTTCAGACGCCGGCGGTCGTGGTCGAAGGGGACCACCGCGGGGAGGACGTCACCCGACCCTTCGTCTGGACGGGTCCCTTAAACGGCACGCGTTACGTCCGCTTCCGCGTCTAGGGGAGGAAATGCCTGCCCGCCTGGCATCCCTCCGACAAGAAAAAGGATCAGTGTCACCCAGACCGATATCATCCGATTCGAGAACGGAAAAATGGTTGAGGCGTGGGAAGATTATGATGAAGCCGGCATGAAGGCGCAACTCGGAATGGAGCTGACCCCGAAGGATGCAAAAAAATAGGCTTTG
>JALHVH010000178.1 GCA_022867105.1 Candidatus Aminicenantota bacterium | reverse complement strand
GGGGCCGAAGACCTTCTTCGTTACGACTGGCACCCGCGCTATTCCTGCCTCGACCACTTCCTTCACCCGGCGACCCGTCCAGAGGATTTCCGGCGCGTCGATTTCGGCGAGCAGGGAGATTTCATCAACCGGGAATACTCTTATGTCGTCGAGGGTCCGTCGCTCCGGCTGGAAAGGGACGGAAGCGTCTGGGCCGACGGGAAAAAGCGCTTGATCACCGTCCGCAAGAGGATCACCCCGGGCCCCGGTGTCATCACCGTCGAATACGAGGTGGAGAACAGGGAAGGGGAGCCGGTCTCACTCGTTTTCGCCCCGGAGTGGAATCTTTACGCATCCGAGGGGGATCTCGTCGTCTCCGGGCGCGAAGCGAAACTTCTCGAGGAAAAGCTGTCCCTCCAGGCGCCGGGCGCCGAAGAACTCTGGACTTTCCCGCTCAGGACGCTTTCCCAGTCAGAGGAGGGATATGATATAATCCACCAAGGATTCTGTCTCCTTCCGGTCTGGAGGGTCCATCTCTCCGGAAAAGGAAGATCTCAAATGGTCATCGCGTTGGCGGAGAAAAATGCCCAATAAATTTTTCACCCTGGTCCTGCACAGTCACATTCCCTTTGTCCTCGCCCACGGAAGTTGGCCGCATGGGATGGATTGGCTCTACGAGGCGGCCGCGGAAAGCTATCTTCCCCTTCTCGACGTCTTCCGCCGGCTCCGGGACGAGGGGGTCCCCCCCCGGGTCAGCATCGGCTTCACGCCCGTCCTCGCGGACCAGCTCAAGGATAAATCGTTCAAGGCGGGGTTCGGGGAATATCTCGACATGAAAACCGCGATCGCCGCGAAGGACAGGACCGATTTCGAAAGGACCGGGGACAAGGCGCTTCTTCCCCTGACGGTCTTCTGGCAGAAATGGTATGAAAAGCTGGCGATGGATTTTCACGAGACCTTTCACGAAGACATCCTCGACGGCTTCCGCGACCTCCAGGACCAGGGCCAGATCGAGGTCCTGACCTCGGCCGCGACTCATGGCTACTTCCCTCTGCTTTCGCTGGACGAAACCATCCGCCACCAGGTCCGGCAGGGCCGCCACACCTACCGGCAGCACTTCGGCCGCGACCCCAAAGGGTTCTGGATCCCCGAATGCGCCTACCGTCCAGCCTACACCTGGAAACCGCCGCTGGGGAGCAAAGAGCCCTATCCCAGGCTGGGAGTGGACGAGATCCTTGGAGCCGAGGGCATCGGTTACTTCTTCGTCGACACCCACCTGCTCAAAGGCGGCGAAGCCAAAGGGGTTTACGCCGACCGGTTCCCCGGGCTCAAGCTCCTCTGGGAGAAGTTCCAGGGCCAGTATCGGCCTGCCGAGGAATCTTCCCGCGATCCTTACACGGCCCACCTCGCTTACCCCTCAAATACCCCATTCCTGGTCAGGGACGAGGTCTCGGGGTCCCAGGTCTGGAGCCGAGACATGGGATATCCCGGTGATGGATGGTATCTCGAATTCCACAAAAAACATTTCCCCGGGGGGAACCGTTACTGGCGGATCACATCGAGCGGCGCCGGCCTGGACGACAAGGCCCCTTACGATCCTAAAAAGACGCGGGATCAGCTGGCGGGGCACGCGGCTCACTTTATCTCGGTCCTCGAGAACATCCTCAAGGAACGGGAGGACGGGATCATCGTCGCTCTCTACGACACCGAGCTTTTAGGCCACTGGTGGTTCGAAGGGCCGGAGTGGCTCTACCTGGTCCTGAAGGGTCTCAGCCGAAGCGAGGTCCGCCCCATGACGGGCTCGGCCGCACTCGAAGCGCTTCCTCCGCGGACGATCGTCTCCCTGCCGGAAGGGTCCTGGGGACAGGGTGGCTTCCACTGGATCTGGCTCAATGAGGACACGTCCTGGATCTGGGAGAAGATCTACCGGATCGAGGACGAGGCCGCAAGGCTCGTGTCCCGAAAGGACCTGGACCCTCGGGTCTGGAGGCAGTTCATCAGGGAAAAGTTCCTCCTGGAGAGCTCGGACTGGCCGTTCCTCATCTCGACCGGGACGGCCCGCGACTACGCCCAGAAAAGGGCCGCCGAGCATTTCGACCGGACCGCGAGGCTGGCCGGCTGGCTCGAGCCGGGCCGCAAGCTGTCCGAACAAGAGGAAGAGCTTCTGAAGACCTATGAGACGGAAGACAGCCTATTCAAGGAGGTCGTGACACCCGATGGACGCGTTATCTGAACGGACCCTGGTCATGGTCCTCTGCGGCGGCAAAGGGGAGAGGCTCTATCCGTTGACCAAGGACAGGGCCAAGCCGTCCGTCCCGTTCCTCGGCGCCTACCGGATCATCGATTTCAGCCTGTCGAACGCCCTTAATTCCGGACTGCGCCGGATCGCCCTGCTCAACCAGTACAAGTCCCTGTCGCTCGAGCGCCATATCCAGCGCGGTTGGAATATTTTTCACTCCGAAAGCGGCGACTACATCATCTCCCTCCCGGCCCAGGGGCGGATGAGCGATCATTGGTACGAAGGCACGGCCGACGCCATTTTCCAGAACATCTACACCATCCAGCAGGAGAACCCGGAGGCGGTGCTGGTCCTCTCCGGCGACCACATCTACCGGGCCGATTATGGGAAAGTCCTCAATTTCTACACCGGCAGGAACGCCGACGCCGTCGTCCTGGCCAAGGTTGTCCCGGCCGCGGACACATCCCGTTTCGGCGTCATGCAGGTCGACAGGGAAAGCCGGATCATCGATTTCCTGGAGAAGCCCAAGAAGCCGCCCGTCCTTCCCTGGGACCCGGAGAAGGCGCTGATCTCCATGGGTGTCTACGTGTTCAAGACGCCCGTCCTAATCAAGGCCCTGATCAAGGACGCCCGGAACCCCGGGAGTTCCCATGACTTCGGAAAGGACGTCCTGCCCAAGCTCGTCCGTGAGCACGGGATCTACGCCTACGTCTTCGACGATTACTGGGAGGATATCGGCACCATTGACGCCTACTGGCGCGCCAACATGGACTTCCTTTCGCCGGCCCCGCCGATCCAACTCAAGGACCCCTCCTGGCCCGTCCGAAGCTACAAGCCCCAGTACCCTCCGGCTTTCATCGAGAACGGGGACATCCGGAGGTCCATCCTGAGCTCCGGCTGCTCGATCACAGGGAGCAAGATCCGCAACTCGATCCTTTCGCCGGGCGTCCGGGTGCTGGAAGGCACCGAGGTCGAGGACTCCATCCTCTTCGAGGATGTCGATATCGGAAAGGGGGTCAGGCTCCGGAAGGTCATCATCGACAAGCGGGCCATGATCCCGGAAGGCTTCGCCATCGGCTTCTCGGATGAGGAAGACGCCAGGAACTTCAAGATCAGCAAGGAAGGCGTGCGCGTCATCCCCAAGAACTGGAAGCCGGC
>JALHVH010000019.1 GCA_022867105.1 Candidatus Aminicenantota bacterium | reverse complement strand
ATCACCAAGGCCTTCAAAGCGGCCGGGAACCGCATCCTCTCGATCATCGGGGCCAAGACCAAGGAGATGTTGATCCTGGAGCAGGAGATGCGGGCCCTTAGCGACGAGCTGTTCATCACTACGGACGACGGGACGGAAGGCCGCCGCGGGTTCGTGACGGACGAACTCCGGCGCTTGATCGCCGAGGACGGGCCGGTCGATCTCGTCGTGGCCATCGGGCCGGCGGTGATGATGAAGGCCGTCTCCGACCTGACCCGAACGCTCGGCATCCCCACCCTGGTCAGCCTGAACTCGCTCATGGTGGACGGGACCGGCATGTGCGGCTGCTGCCGGATCACCGTGGGAAACACAACCAAATTCGTCTGCGTGGACGGGCCGGAGTTCGACGGCCACCTGGTCGATTTCGCCGAGCTCCTCAAAAGGTCCGACATGTACCGGCGCGAGGAGCATCGGGCCCTCTGGGATCACGAATGCCGGCTCCAGGAATCCGAGAAGAAACTGAAACGGGCCAACAAGCGGGAACCCATGCCCAAACAGGACCCCAAGCTCCGGGTGCAAAACTTCGAGGAAGTCGCCCTCGGATACACGCGGGACCAGGCGATGCGCGAGGCCTCCCGGTGCCTGGACTGCAAGAAATCCCCCTGCATCACGGGCTGTCCCGTCGATATCGACATCCCGGCATTCGTCAAGCTCATCCGGAACGGGGATTTCATGGGGGCCATTCACAAGATCAAGGAAAGGAACCTCCTGCCCGCCATCTGCGGCCGCGTCTGTCCCCAGGAAGATCAATGCGAGGTCGTCTGCGTGCTGGCCAAAAAAGGGCAGCCGATCGCCATCGGCCGCCTGGAACGGTTCGCGGCGGACCACGGGTTCCAGCAGGGCGACGTCCGGCTGCCGAACCTCCCGCCGCCGACCGGAAAGAAAGTGGCCGTGATCGGGGCGGGGCCGGCGGGCCTGACGGCGGCCAGCGAGCTCATCCAAAAGGGACATGGCGTCACCGTCTTCGAAGCCCTCCATAAAGCGGGAGGCGTCCTGGTGTACGGCATTCCCGAGTTCCGCCTGCCCAAGTGGATCGTCCAACGGGAGAGCGAATACATCGAAAAGCTGGGCGCGGAGATGAAGGTCAGCCACGTGGTCGGAAAATCCTTCACCATCGACGACCTGTTCCGACAAGGCTACGAAGCCGTCTTTATCGGGACAGGGGCCGGCCTGCCCCACTTCATGAAGATCCCCGGCGAAAACCTCAACGGCGTGTATTCCGCCAACGAGTTCCTCACCCGGGTGAATCTCATGAAAGCCTATCTCTTTCCCGAATACAATACGCCGATCCATCTCGGGCGGACGATCGCCGTCGTGGGCGGCGGGAACGTGGCCATGGACGCGGCCCGGGCGTCGCTCCGCCTGGGAGCGGAGAACGTCTATCTGATCTACCGCCGGGCCCGGGAGCAGATGCCCGCCCGGGCGGAGGAGATCGAGAACGCCTTCGAGGAAGGCGTCCGGCCCCGCTTGCTGACCAATCCCATCCGCATCCTGGGCAACGACAAAGGCTGGGTCAAGGGCATCGAATGCATCAAGATGGAGCTGGGCGAGCCGGACGCGTCGGGGAGACGAAAGCCCATTCCCATCGAAGGGTCCGAACACGTGATCGACGTGGACATGGTGATCATGGCCATCGGGCAGGGACCCAACCCCCTGTTGACCTCGACGACGCCGGACCTAGCGCTGACGAAATGGGGCAACATCATCGCCGACCCGGAAACGTGCAAAACCAATAAAAAAGGCGTGTTCGCCGGCGGTGATATTGTCACCGGAGCCGCGACGGTCATCCTGGCCATGGGCGCGGGCAAAAAGGCGGCCAAGGCGATCGACGACTATTTAAAGGACGGGACCTGGTAAACTTACTCTATAAAGGAGTGCACGCATGAAACTTAAAAGATTTATGCTCGCCGGGCTCCTTCCCCTGGCCATGGCGTTCCTCGCCGCAACGCTGACTCTGGGCGGCCAGGACACAGCCGGCTGCGAGGTATGCGGAAAGGGGACGCCCGAGAACTGCACGGTCATCATGGTCGGAAAGGGCGCCTCGACCGATGGGTCGGTCATGACGACACACACCTGCGACTGCGGAGAGTGCGATTGGACCTGGAGGCTTGTCCCGGCCGCCGACCATCCGGCCGGGTCGACGCGGAGGATCCACCACATCGACCAGTACGACAGCTGGCCCCCGGACCAGGGCCTGAAGTGGGAAAACGTCAAGGCCAATAACTTCACCGGCCTGGAGATCCCCGAGGTCGCGCGCACCCACGCCTACGTCCACGGCGATTTCGGCTACATGAACGACAGGCAGGTGGCCATCGGCGAATCGACGATCGGCTGCCCGCGAAAGATGGAGAATCCCACGCCCTCGGCCAAGTTCGACATCACCATGCTGACGCTCATCGCCATGGAGCGGGCGAACACGGCCCGCGAGGCCATCCGGGTCATGGGCGAGCTCGCTGAGAAGCACGGCTACGGCGCCACCGACACCGGCGAGATGCTGGCCGTGGCCGACCCGAACGAGGTCTGGCTGTTCGAGATCATGCCCGTCGGCCCGCTGTGGACGCCCCAGAGCGGGAAGCCCGGGGCCGTCTGGTGCGCCCAGCGTGTGCCCGACGACGAGGTCAGCGTCTGCCCGAACGAGTCGCGGATCGGCGAGATCGACCTCAAGGATCCCGACAACTTCATGGCCTCGCCGAATGTCGTCTCGCTGGCCGTGAGCATGGGCTTCTATGATCCAAAGAGCGGCAAGCCTTTCAACTGGAAGAAGGCCTACGCCCCCGACCCCGGCAGCGCCGCCGGCACGAGCGGGGCCCGGGTGCGGCTGTGGCGGTTCCTCGACCTCGTCGCGCCCTCCCAAAAGTTCAGCCCCGAAACCGAGAACGTGGATTTTCCCTTCTCGGTCAAGCCGGAAAGGAAGCTCTCGGCTTACGACGTCATGCTCATGACCCGGGACAAGTGCGAGGGTACGCCCTTCTGGCCCGGCCGCGGCATCCAGGGCGGACCGTTCCAAAACCCCAACTATCTCCCCTACGGATTCGTGCTCGAAGGGAAAAAGTACGACACCCCGCGCATCATCAGCGTCAACCGGGCCGAATACGTGACGGTCACCCAGAGCCGCGGCTGGCTGCCTGACCCCATCGGCGGGATCGTCTGGCTGGCTTGGGGGGCCCAAGACACCTCCTGCTTCATACCCCTATACGCCGGCATCACCGGGATCCCCCGCTCGTTCGAGATCGGTGACCACTGGGAGTTCAACCGGCAGTCGGCGCGGTGGGCGTTCGATTATGTCGACTTTCACACCCAGGTCGTCTACTCCAAGGCCATCGAGGACGTCCGGGCCGCCCAGGCGATCTGGGAGAAACCGGTCGTCGACAGGACTCCCGTCATCGATACCTTCGCCCTTGAGCTCAATAAGAAGGACCCGGCCGCCGCCCGCAAGTTCCTGACGGACTACTGCCTCGGGAACGCCGAACGCGTCATCGGCGCCTGGTGGAAGCTGGGGGACGACCTGCTGGTCAAGTACAACCACCTCTGGGTCTACGACGCCAAGACCCGGAAGCGGAACCCGATGATCTTCCCGGACTGGTGGCTTAAATTGCTCGTGGAGTACAACGGGCTCAAACCCCGGCCGGAAGAGAAGAAATAGCCGCACACGCCCCGCCTCTTCCGTCCAACGCTTGAAACGGGCCTTTAAATTGACAGGAAAGGCCCATAAAGAATATATTATGGGACTAACGCCATTATCATTGATCATACCCAAAGGAGAAAGTTAGTGGACACCAAGCCATTCAACGCCTTTGAAATGGCCCAGAAACAGTTCGACGGCGTGGCCGAGAAGCTCGGTCTTGACACCGCGACCCGCGAATTGCTCCGCAATCCCCTGCGCGAGTATCACTTTTCGATCCCGGTCCGTATGGACGACGGAGGCTACCTGGTGTTCAAAGGCTTCCGCGTCCAGCACAACGACGCCCGAGGCCCCTGCAAGGGCGGCATCCGGTTCCACCCGCACGAGACCGTGGACACCGTGCGCGCCCTCGCCATGTGGATGACCTGGAAGTGCGCGGTCGTCGACATCCCGCTCGGCGGCGGCAAGGGCGGCGTCATCTGCGACCCGCACAACCTCAGCGACCGCGAGCAGGAAGCGATCTGCCGCGGCTGGGTCCGCCAGGTCGCCTGGAACGTCGGCCCCGTCCAAGACGTCCCGGCCCCGGACATCATGACCCACGGGCAACACATGCTCTGGATGCTCGACGAGTTCGAGCGCATCCGCGGCGGCCGCTTCCCCGGGTTCATCACCGGTAAACCGGTCGGCATGGGCGGTTCGCTCGGCCGGACGGAGGCCACCGGCTACGGCGTCATGTACACCGTGCGCGAGGCCATGAAGGAGCTCGGCATCGATATCCGCAAGACGATCGGAGCGTTCCAGGGATTCGGGAACGTCTCCCAGTACGCGGTCCGGCTTTTCAAGGAGTATGGCGGCACGCCGATCTCCGTCTCCTGCTGGGACCAGGCGGATCAGACCTCCTACACCTTCCGCCGGGAGAGCGGCATCGACCCCGACGAGTTCGTGGCCATGACCGATAAGTTCGGCACGATCGACAAGGACAAGGCCAGGAAGGCCGGTTATGAGGTCCTCCCGGGCGATGCCTGGATCGAGCAAGAGGCCGACCTCCTGGTTCCGGCGGCCCTCGAGAACCAGGTGACGGCCGTCAACGCCCCGAAGATCCACAAGCGCGTCAAGCTCATCGCCGAAGGCGCGAACGGACCGACGGCCATGGAAGCGGACGCCGTCATCCGCGACCGCGGCATCTTTATGATCCCCGACTTCCTGTGCAACGCGGGCGGGGTCACCTGCAGCTACTTCGAGCAGGTCCAATCCAACATGAACCACTATTGGAGCCGGGAAGAAGTCCTTTCCCAGCTCGACCATAAGATGACGGCCGGATTCAAGGCCGTCTCCGATCTCGCGCGCAAAAAGAACGTCACCATGCGCGACGCCGCCTACATGATCGCCATTTCGCGGGTGGCCGAGGCTTGCCGGCTGCGCGGCTGGATTTGATCCCGGGACGTCGACATATCGTGTCATGGACAAGATAAGTGAGTCCGGTCTTTTTCCGAGCGGCCGCCTGCGCGAGCGGGTGAAGGAGCTTAACTGCCTCCATGGCATCGTCACGCTCCTGGAAACACCCGGCCGGACCCAGGAGGACGTTTTCCAGGGCCTCATCGATATCATCCCGAACGGCTGGCAATATCCCGAACTCTGCCGCGTCCGGATCATATATCGAGCCCGGGTGTTCCAGACGCCCGGCTTCGCCGAAACGACTTGGATCCAGCGCGTTCCTCTGCGGCCGGGCGGGATTCCGTCGGGCTCGCTCGAGGTCAGCTATTCGGAGAAACCCCCAGGGTCCCGCGAGGACCCGTTCCTGCTCGAGGAAAAGAAGCTCATCGAACTCATCGGGAACCGGATCGGCCGGCTCATAGAAGAATGGGAGGGCACCGCGGCGCCCGACGCCATGAGCGCAGGGACCGAGCCGGCGGCGAAACACAAGCCCGAATGGATCGTGATCCTGGACCTCCTCAAGGAGACCGACCCGGTCCTTTACAAACGGGTCCTGCGCCGGCTCATGAACCACCTTAGTTTGAAGGGCGTGCCCGGAGTCCAGGGACTCCTCCTCCAGTTCTCCCCGGAGTTCCGCGGCGGCTGGCAGGAGGCTTTCCGTGACGAAAATCAGCCTCTCCCCAAGCAGGACGTGGAAGCTCTGGAGAAAGTGTTCGAAGGAGCGATCTGGATCGCTTCCCTGGCGATCCCCGGGAATGACCTGGCGTCCTTGATCAAGCAGTGGATGCGCCAGGACAAGTTCGGTTTCTTCATGATCGCCACGGAGAAACGTGCCATTCCCCTTGTGGAGATCAAGGAGATCATCAATCAGTTCTGCCGATCCACCCGGGAAGACGAGCAGGCCCTCTCGCGCTCGAATGATCTGCAAGCGAGGATCGCCCTCATCCGCAGGTTCCTGAGCGAGCGGCTGCCGTTCATCCGCGTCGCCCGGGAGCACATGACGATCCACCGCTTCGGCCGGCTCCTGGCCCGGGTGACCGGGCCCAGCCAGGGGACCGGAAAGCTCGGCGGAAAGGCCGCGGGCATGGTGCTCGCCGAGCATATCCTCCGGGGAAAAAAGAAGGAGAACCCTGGGATCGGAGAGTTCCGGATCCCGGACACATGGTTCATCACTTCGGACGCCCTCATCGATTTCATCAATTACAATTTCCTGGAGGATTTCCGGAGTTTCAAGTTCTCCCGGATCGAGGAGATCCAGCACAACTACCCGTATCTCGTGCAAGTCTGCAAACAGTCCGTTTTTTCGCCGGAGATGCAGAGCCAGCTGAAACTCATCCTGGATGACATGGGCGAAAGGCCGCTCATCGTGCGTTCCTCAAGCCTTCTAGAAGACAGCACGGGGACATCGTTCTCCGGGAAATACCGCAGTCTGTTCCTGGCGAACATCGGAACGAAGGACGAGCGCCTCGCGGCCCTCTCCGAAGCCATCGCCGAGGTCTACGCCTCGATCTTCAACCCGGACGCCATCCAGTACCGGGCCGAGCGCGGCCTGCTGGATTATTACGAAGAGATGGGCGTTCTCATCCAGCACGTCGTAGGCAAGCACGTAGGCAAGTACTTTTTCCCTGCCTTCGCCGGGGTGGCTTTCGGAAACAACGAGTTCCGCTGGTCGCCGCGCATCCGGCGCGAGGACGGCGTGCTCCGGATCGTCGCCGGGTTGGGAACGAGGGCGGTCGACAGGGTCGGGAACGATTACCCCATGCTGGTGAGCCCGGGGCAGCCGGGGATCCGGGTGAACATCATGCCGGAGGAAATCGTCCATTACGCCCAAAAGCTCATCGACGTGATCAACATGGAAACGGGGCGCTTCGAGACCCATCCCATCGACGCGATCCTCGGCGAGGTCGGCGCCGAGTTCCCTCTCTGGGAGCGGACCCTGTCGGTTTATGACGGGAGCACGGTGCGGAAGGCCAACCGGGCCATGGACCATCCGGGCCGGGAGGGTACGGCGGTCACGTTTGCAGGGCTGATCGAAAACACCGGCTTTATCAAGCAGATGAAGGAGATCATGCAGGTGCTCCGGGAAACGTTCGGCATGCCGATGGACGTGGAATTCGCCAACGACGGGAACGACCTTTACATTCTCCAGTGCCGGCCGCAAAGCCACATGGAGGACCAAGAGCACGTCCTGATTCCTAAGTGGGTTCCGGAGAAAAACAAGCTCTTTTCAGCGAACAAATATGTGACAAATGCCCGGGTGCAGGGCATCCGAACGCTCGTTTACGTTGACCCCGACGGCTATTCCAGCGTGGCCTCGTTCGGAGACCTGGTCGCCGTCGGAGACGCCGTGAGCCGGCTGAACGCCATCCTTCCGCGGCGGTCCTTCATCCTTATGGGGCCGGGACGATGGGGAAGCCGCGGCGACATCCGGCTGGGCGTACGCGTTACATATTCGGGCATCAACAACACCGCCATGCTGATCGAGATCGCCCGCAAGGTGGGCAATTACGTTCCGGACCTGTCTTTCGGGACCCACTTTTTCCAGGACCTCGTGGAAGCGAACATCCGCTACCTGGCCCTCTACCCGGATGAAGAAGGTGTGGTCTTCGCCCAGGAGTTCTTCAAGAACTCGCCGAACTCCCTGGCGGATCTCCTTCCGGAGTACCACTATCTGGCGAACGTCATCAAGGTCATCGACATCCCCGCCGTGGCCCAAGGCTGCGAAGTGAACGTCGTCATGGATGCCGAGAGCGAGATGGCGCTGGGGTATTTGACCGAGCCGAAGAGGTGAAGGCAAGCAGGGCCACGGGGATTCGAACCCCGGTCTGATGGCTGAGAACCACCTGTCCTAGGCCTCTAGACGATGGCCCCGTAGGCGGCAAAATACCAGAATCCCCCTGGACTGTCAACAACGAGCCGCGTTTGGGCGGGGATCAACGCCGGGAGGCGAGGAGCATCTTCGCGGCCGTCTCCCCCCCGTTCGTCCGGTAGAGCATCGGGATGGGCCGGTCCAGGCCTTCAACGTGTTCGGGCTGGTTCTCCCAGCGGCCGTTGAGGACGCAGGCATAGTCGGAGAAGTGCTGCCAGCGCCGCCGCGGCAGGTCCGTCACCATATGGATGTGGTTGGCGGGGACGCCCATCTTGATGAGACCCGCGGGAACATGCTCGAAGGTCAGGAACGTGTGCGGCCACGTGTAGTCCGAGGCGCGGCAGGCCTTTTCCAGGAGCGGGGCCGGAAGGTCGACCGTCCGGGCCTCGTCCTGGACCATGGTGAACATCCCTGAGAGGTCGGAATAGGCCAGCCGCCCGGCGATGCCTTGGATCCCTCCGGGCGAAACATAGCCCAGAGAAAAACCGAAGCCCGGGAAATAATGCTCGACGGCCCGGAAGAGGAAAGCCTTGTCGGCGTAATCGAGGGACGCCGATCCCGAGTTGTTCCCGTCGATGAAACCCTTCCTGAGCCAGGGCTCGTCGAGGTATGGGGAGAGGTCCAGGTCGAGCGAGTCGGCGTTCTTCCGGATCTCCCAGGGCTCGTAAACTTTCCGGAAGTCCATGAACAGCGTCGGCCGGCCGCCGGAAAGCCGGCAGTGCAGGACCATGGTCAGGAGGCCCTGGATGTCGTTCTCGGTGGCGAAAGGAATGACCGGCTTCTTCCCGGTATGGTCTTCCGTCGAATTAAAGAGCGATTCGGCGATGTCGGCCGTCGACATCGGGAGGCCGCGCCGGTCCGAGCCCCAGGCCAGCTGGTTCGTCCAGCCGCCGGCGATGGCGTTCGTGTCCCTCATATAATCGCGGATGATGAGGTAGAGGGCCAAACCCTCGTCCAGTTTCTTTTTGTCCAGGGCCGAGAGCTTCGGCGGCCTGATGTCCTTCCCCGTGTAAAAAGGCTTCCCGGACGCCAGGACCTCCTCGGTGTTTGGAAAGATGCGGTCCTTGAACCTGACGTTGACCACCCACTCCCGGAGCGCCCGGAGCTCCTCGACATCATACCCCCCGTTCTTGCGGAGCATGTCGGCGAAGATCTTCATGGACTCGCGCGTGGATTCGAGGCCGAAGAACCGGCGGGCCGCGTGGACATGGTTGAGCGCGGTCTCCATCTGCATAGAATCGGTGTCGACGGAAAGGAAGCGCTTCCCCTGGAGCGAGACCTTGGTCAACATCGCGTAGGCCAGGTCAAGGACCTCGTCCCGGGTTTGGGCGTCGAAGGAGGGCGCGAGGCCCGTCTCCGGCATGGTCCCAATGACCATGGGGCAAAGCCTGCCCGTCTGGGCGTAGGCCCCGACGAGGGCATCGATGCCGACGACACCAGGCTTGGAGGCGTTGTTTCCGCCGACGCAGGCCAGGGGAGTCGAAGGAGGGAAATGGGCGGTCAGGGCCATGGCCGTCTTGCCGGGGAAGAACCATGTGTCGGGCGTCATGAACAGGCCCTCGGCGCCGGCGTCCTTCAGTTCCCGAGCGGCAGCGTCCGCCGCGGCTTCGGTATCGACCAGGTGCGGACAAAAGAAGACGTTGGGCGGCGTCCCGTCCGGAAGGACGAGTCCCTTTGCCAGGAGCCCGGCCGTCATCCGGCCGATGTTGAAGGCCCGGGTCCGGGAGCCCCCGTCGATGCGCGGGTCGCAGGGAACGAAAACTCCCAGCGTCGGTCGACCGGATCTTTTTTTACCAGCGTATGGCATATGATTCTCCTCGCGGCGCGGCCAAGCGGACCGGCTCGGAGACATTCCGACACCAGGGCCCCTTTTTTCTCGTTTCTCGCATGTCTCGCTTCTTGCTTGTCGGGCTTTTCCAGCCTATCTCGTTTCTTCCACTCCAGCCCATCCGTCTTTGTTGGCTATCCGACTCGTTCCGGCTCTCCTGATTCTCCTCGTTGTCTCATCTATCCTGCTTTTTCGACCTGTCCAGCCTGTCTAGCGTGTCTAGCTCTGTTAAATATATTCAATGGTCGCCGGTGGCTTGGGCGTCAATTCGTAAGCCACCCGGGTGACCTCCGGGATCTCGGTCACGATCCGCTTGGCCATCTTCTTCAGGATTTCCCAGGGGACGGACGTGGGCTCGGCCGTCATGGCATCCCGGCTCTCCACCGAACGGATGATGATGATGTGGCCGAACGTCCGCTTGCCGCCTTCGATCCCGGTCCCCATGTCATTCATCAGGACGGCGAAGGCCTGGAAGGGCTTGAGCGGAGCGATCTCCTGCTCCACGATCACGGTCGCTTTCCGGACCAGGGCCACGCGTTCCGGGGTCACCTCGCCGATGATCCGGGTGGCCAGAGCGGGTCCGGGGAAGGGCATCCGGAGATAGATCGACTCGGGGAGGCCGAGCTCCCTGGCGACCTCGCGAACCTCGTGCTTGAACAGCTCCTTCAGGGGTTCGACGACCTTGAAGCCGAAGCT
>JALHVH010000177.1 GCA_022867105.1 Candidatus Aminicenantota bacterium | reverse complement strand
GATGGAATAGTTCCGGACGTGGCCCATGTGGATGCGCCCCGAGGGATAGGGATACATCTCCAGCAGATAGTATTTTGGCTTGGACGGGTCCTCGTGGACCTCGAAAACGCGCTCCTCGGCCCAGATCTTCTGCCACTTTCTCTCGATTTCCTGGAAGTTGAAGCTCGCCTTCATCAGCGTCCTCGATGGTTCGTATCTGCGGGCCGGTTAAGGCCTCAATAATCAGTGATTAATATTAGGGTGTCCGTCCTGAAAAGTCAACATCAAGTAAGGGTCAAACCTACTCTTTTGACAATTCTAATTCTGTCAAAAGAGTAGGTTTGACCCTTACTTATTACCTTACTTATTATATAATCGATTCTCAGACAACATGCCCATACTGGAAGTCAAGGACCTGTCCGCCGGATACGGGAACGGCCTCGTCATCCGGGACGTATCGTTCTCCGTCGAGCCCGGCGAGTTCGTCACGGTCCTGGGCCGGAACGGCTCGGGCAAGAGCACGCTCATCAAGGCCCTGCAGAAGCTTGTCCGGGATGTCCGGGGCGAGGTCCGGATCGAGGGGACGAACATAGCCGGCTGGGGAAGGCGTCGGATGGCCCGCGCGATCGCTTACGTCCCCCAGATCTACGACCCCGTGTTCGATTTCCGGGTGGCCGAGATCATCCTCATGGGGCGCTATGTCCACCAGGGACGCCTCGGCGGCCCCGCGGCCGCGGACTCGGAGGCCCTGGAGGAGGTCCTCCGGCTGACCCAGACGTCCCATCTCAAGGACAAGATGATGGCCCACCTCAGCGGCGGAGAAAGACAGCGGGTCTTCATCGCCCGGGCCCTGGCCCAGGACACCCCACTGCTTTTCCTCGACGAGCCCAGCTCCCATCTCGACATCAGTTACCAGGTCGAGATCTACGAGATCCTCAGGAGGCTCGGGAGAGAAAAGGGGAAGACCATCCTGGCCGCCGAACACAACATCAACCTGGCCGCCCTTTATTCCCAGCGGCTGATCTTCCTCAAAGACGGGAGGATCAGCGGCCAGGGCCGGCCCTCCGAGCTGATCACGAAGGACAACATCAAGCGGATCTTCGACGCCGACGTGGACATCCGGGAGAACCTGCGTTCCGGGCTCCCGGAGATCTCGCTCGTCGCCGGTCCCGGGAAGGAAGCCTGATGCTCCGCGCGGCCAGCGTCCTGCTCCTCTGCACCGCCGTTTCCCTTTTCGCTTCCACCCCTTCCGCCCAGAGCGAGACCGTCATCGACGACACGGGCGCCCCCTTCACTCTTTCAGGTCCGCCCCGCCGGATCGTGTCCCTGGCTCCCAACGTTACGGAGATCCTTTTCGCCTTGGGCTTGGATCAGGAGATCGTCGGGGTCACGCGTTACTGCGACTACCCCGAGGCGGCGGGGCGGAAGGAAAAGATCGGCGGATTGGTCGATCCCAACCTGGAGATGATCAAGTCCCTGTCCCCGGACCTGGTCATCGCCTTCCGCGGCAACCCGCTCCGGACCGTGGAGCGACTCAAGAAGCTCGGCCTTCCGGTCTTCGTCCTGAACATCGGGAATGACCTCGGCTCGCTCTTCCCCTTCCTCGAGAAGATCGGCCGAGTCACGCGCCGGGAAAAGGAGGCGGCGGCGCTCGCCTCCCGGCTGAAGGGCCGGCTGGACGCTGTTCACGACCGTCTCGGCGGCGTGACGACCTGGCCGAGGGTCTTCCTCGCCCTTCATGGAACGGGCCTCTGGACGTGCGGACGGGAGAGCTACCTCAACGACCTCATCGCCTCCTGCGGGGCCCGGAACGTCGCGGGCGGGATCTCCAGAAATTGGCTGCATTACAGCCTTGAACAGCTCGTCCAAGACGACCCCGAGATCATCATCGTCCTGGCCCGGTCCATCCCTGAGTTCGAACAAGCGAGGGACCGGTTCCTCAAGGACTCGCGACTTCGAGGGGTCGCGGCGGTCCGGACCGCAAGGGTCCGTTTCCTGGACGAGAACGTGGCCAGCCGTTTCGGTCCGCGGCTCGCCGATGCCCTGGAGGAGACCGCCCGGAACATCCACCCCGAGAGGTTCGATAAGAAGCCATGAGTGCCGCCGCGAAGCGCCGTCTCCTCCTGGTCATTCTGGCCGTCCTCCTCGCGGCCGGCTTTCTGGCTTCCATGCTCACGGGCCCCGTCCGGACGACCGTGGCGGACCTTCTGGACCTTATCGCCGGCCGGAGCTCGGCCCTCTCGACGATCTTCATCGACCTCAGGCTTTCCCGGGTCCTTCTGGCCTTTCTGGTCGGGGCGGCCCTTTCCCTCTCGGGGGCCATCCTCCAGGGATATTTCCAGAACCCGATGGCCGACCCCTTTGTTGTCGGGGCCTCCTCGGGCGCCTCGTTCGGGGCCGTCGTCTGCATCTATTTCGGCATCAACGTCACCGTCCTCGGTTTCTCCAGCCAAAGCGTCTTCGCCTTCGCCGCCGGCTTCGGTCTCGTTTCCTTTGTCTACGTTCTCTCCCGGAGGAAGGACCTCTACAGGGTGGAAACCCTCCTCCTTACGGGGATCGCGGCCGGCGCCATGGCCTCGGCCATGACCTCCTTTCTGCTCTTCATGAAATCCGACTCTTTCGAGCAGGCCGTTTTCTGGCTGCTGGGCAGTTTCGCCCTCGCCGATTGGCGGCAGATCGGCGCCATCGCTCCCTACGTCGTTCTGTGCCTGGGGGCGGCCCAGGGACTCGCCAAGGACATGAACCTCCTGGTCATGGGCGACGAGGCGGCCCAGTCCCTCGGCTGTCCGGTCGCCCGGGTGCGCAAAATCTTCCTGGCCCTATCGACGCTGCTTGCGGCCCTCTCCGTCTCCGCGAGCGGGATCATCGGGTTCGTCGGGCTCGTTGTCCCGCATTGGGTCCGCATCCTGATCGGGCCGGACCATCGCTATCTGTTCGTCTTTTCCTCGCTGGCGGGCGGCGTTTTCCTTATTTATTGCGACCTTCTGGCCCGGACGCTCCTCTTTCCCACCGAGCTTCCGATCGGTGTCATCACGGCCGCCGTCGGCGCCCCGTTCTTCATTTATCTGCTTAATAAAAGAAAGTGAATCGGAGATGAAATTCTTTTTTGTCCGCGACCATAAAGGCCGCTACCGGTATTTTTCTTCGGATCCCGCGAAGCTCGTCCAGGTCAAATTCTCGAAGTCCAGGGAGGTTTGGGAGCTGGCCAAGAGGAAACTCATGCTCCTCCCGCACAGGACGCTCCGCATGGAGCAGGCCTTCGAACGGGCGTTGAGGGCCAAGAGGAGCCGTCTGCCCATTGTCCACGCGGGTTCCACCGACGAAAGCAAGGTCCGCCTCCGGTTCTCCCTCTTCCTGCAAAAACAGCGGACGGCACACATTCTTGTCCTGGCCGGTGAAGCGGTCCTCGTTCCCATCAGCGCGTTGGCCGCCTTCCTCCCCGGCCCCAACATCGCTTTTTACGCCCTGGCCCTCCTGATGATCACGCAGTGGCTGGCCCTCCGGGGCATCAACCGGACCATAAGGGCGGAGCACGAGTTCATCCCCGACCCGTTTCTGGCCGCGTGGGAGGAAGCCGTCCACGGCGGCGAAATCGAGCGTTATCCGGAGATCCTGGCCACCATCGAGAACGCGCACAATATCAAGGACATCCGGAAAATTTTGTATAAGTAGGGGATGCTTGGATTGACAAGGACCGCTTTTTATCATATTGTTAAATCAATATGCTGATGACTTTTAACCAAACCCTGTTCCTCGTCATCTCATTCGCCTTTGTCGTCGCCGTCGTCTTTCTTGTCCTCTCCCTGGTCCAGATCCGGAGGACGGCCCGGGAGGGTGAGCGGACGCTCGTCGAGCTCAGGGAGCTGGCCGAAGGCCTCAAGGGCATCGAGAAAAGGGTGAACGCCGGGATCGATGACGTCGGGGAGATCCTCGAATCCTCCAAGAAGGCCGTCGCCGGCCTTTCCGAAGTGACCCTCTTCCTGACCACGAAGGTGGTCCGCCCGGTCTCCAAATACTGGCCCATCCTTTATCCCCTGATCCATCTGGGTTGGCGTCAGCTGAAAAAACGAAAGGAGAAATGACATGTCCGAGAACCATGACACCCACTTCACCGACACGTTGGTGACGTTCCTTGCCGGGGCCGCCGCCGGTTTCGTCCTGGGGATCCTCTTCGCTCCTGCCAGCGGAAAGGAGACCCGGAAGAAGATCAAGGACCAGGCCGCCAAAACGGGGGAAATGGCCATGGAAAGCTACGAGAAGATCGCCAAGGAAGCCGAGAAAGGGATCAAGATCGTCAAAGAGAAGACGGGCGAGGGCATCGAGGCCATCAAGGAATTCATCGAGAAGAAGAAGGAAGAATACGCGAAGAAGGTCCCCGAATATCCGGAAGAGCCGGAAAAGTCATGATGGCATGAGAAATAGGATCCCTGCCGCCCTTTTGACCCTGGCCGTCGGCCTCTCCCCCCTCGGGCTCACGGCCGTGGACACGAAGACGGCCCTCAAGATCGACCAGGAGATCGAGAAGCACAACCTGGAGATCATCAAGATTCGCCGTTTCATCCACATGAACCCCGAACTGAGCAATCGGGAATACGAAACCTCCAAGCTGGTCGCGGCCAAGCTCAGCTCGCTGGACCTTGAGGTCAAAACGGGTGTCGCCAGGACCGGCGTCGTGGCCCTGCTCCGCGGCGGACAGCCCGGGCCGACCGTGGCCATCCGGGCCGACATGGACGCCCTTCCCATCCAGGAGACGACGAGCGTCCCCTTCAAGTCGCTCAACCCGGGCTTGATGCACGCCTGCGGTCATGATATCCACACATCGATCGCCCTGGGTGTCGCCATGGTCCTCAGCAACATCAAGGACAAGATCAAGGGAAACGTCAAGTTCATCTTCCAGCCGGCCGAGGAGGGGGCGCCCCAGGATGAGGAGGGCGGCGCCGCCCTGATGATCAAGGAAGGCGTCCTGGACGATCCCACGGTCGGGGCCATTTTCGGGCTTCACGTCTGGCCGGAGGACGTCGGCCAGGTCAATTTTTCGACCGGAGACATCATGGCCGGAGCGGACTGGTTCGAGATCACGATCAAAGGGAAGGGCGCCCACGGGGCCAGGCCCCAGGAAGGCATCGACGCCATCGTCCTGGCCGCCGAGATCATCACGACGCTTCAGTCCGTGATCAGCCGGTCCATCGACCCCGTGGACCCGGCCGTCCTGACCATCGGCAAGATCGAAGGCGGGACGCGCTCGAACATCATCGCCGAGAAGGTGACCCTGGAGGGAACGGTCCGGGCCTTAAGCGAGACCAATAGGAAGAAGATCCCTCAGCTCATGGAGAGCGTCGTCAAAGGCATCACCCAGTCCTTCGGCGCGACCTCGACGTTCGACTATCGGCCAACCCTCCCCTCCGTCTATAACCACCCCGAATTCGGACAGACCATGCTCCCGACCCTCATCGGCATCCTAGGCAAGGACAAGGTCCTGCCGCTCCAGCCCCAGATGGTGGCCGAGGACTTTTCCTTTTATGCCCAGAAGATCCCCGGGTTCTTTTTCTTCCTCGGGGTCAAAAGCCCTTCCCAGACGACCACGGCCGCCCTTCACAGCCCGAACTTCAATCCCGACGAACGGAGCATCGCGGTGGGGATCAAGCTGATGTGTCACCTCCTCCTCGATTCCCTGGACAAGCAGAGCCCTCTCGAACCACCGCCCGCAAGCTTTTAGGATCGATGCCCTTTCCGTTTCTCTTCCTGGCCCTAGCTTTGATCGCCGGGATCGTGGCTGTTTCCGTCCCCGTCCTGCCGGCTGCGGCCGCACCCCCCGCCCTGATCGCCAGCCTTCTTGGGGCCTGGGTTTTTTATATCATCAAAAAAAACCGGGCCGCTTTCGTCCTCACCCTGGCCGCGACCGTCTTTTTCGGGGCGGCTTTGACCGCTTACCGCGATAAGGAATACGAGACCAACGCCCTTCATGCCTTGAAGACGAACGATTACGTCGATCTCTTCGGGACCCTCGCCCGGTCGCCCAGCCACGAGATCGATCGCGACGCCCTCATCCTGGACGTGAAAAAGGTCTGTTCCGCCGGCAAGGAGGCAGAGGTCCGGGGGAGACTCCGGCTCATGGCGCCCCGGTCCGCGGAGGTCCCGCCCAGACCCGAGCTCTTCACCGGCGACGAGATCAAGGTCTCGGCCCGAATCTACGCCTCGAAGGATTTCAATAACTTCAACAGCCCGTTCTACGCCCGCTACCTCAAAAGCCAGGGCATCCATAACCGCGCCTTCACCAAGAGCCCCCTGCTCATCGAGAGGACGGCCCCCGGGAAAAAAGTCTCCGTGTTCCATGCCGTCTCCGTCCTCCGCCAGGCCCTCCAGAAGCAGCTCGAACGCTATTTTCCCCGGCCCAGGCCGGCGGGCATCTCGCCCGAAGGAGCGGTCCTCGAAGCCCTGCTCCTTGGAGACGACGGACGCATGGATCCCGGGATGGTCCTGTCTCTGCAGAAGACGGGACTCTACCATCTGTTCGCGATCTCCGGCGCCCACATCGCCATCGTGACTTTTCTCTTCTTCTCGCTTTTCAAGCTGATCAGGGTCCCCCAAAGGATATCCTACGGGGTCCTCATCGCCTGCCTCGTTTTCTACGCCCTGCTCGTCGAAGGGAGCCCTTCCGTCCTCAGGGCCGTCATCATGACCCTCTGCTTCCTGACCGGAAAGCTCATCTGGAAGGATGTCCATCTCATCAACACCATCTCGCTCAGCGCTTTCATCCTCCTCGCGGCCAACCCGTTCAGCCTGTTCGACCTGGGGTTCCAGCTGACGTTCGCGGCGACGCTCGCCATCATCCTTTTCTATCCCAGGCTCATCAGGTTCTTTCCCAAGCTCCCCCTGAAGGCGAGCGAGCTGACGGTCATGTCCGTCACCGCCTCCATCGGCGTCCTGCCCATTCTTGTCGGCGATTTCAACCGGGTGACCTTTTCGTCCCTCATCCTCAACTACGCCGCCGTCCCCCTCGTCGGCTTCGTCATGGGGGCGGGCTACGTCTTCCTGCCGCTCTCTTTCGCCGCCCCGTTCCTGGCCAAGCCGATGGCTTTCGGCCTTCGCGAGCTCGTCCGGGTCTTCTCCTGGCTGAGCCATCTCCTCGATCCGGTCGGATTCATCTCGTATCGGATCCCCACCCCTTCCTGGATCGTCGTCCTGGGCTATTTTGCCTTTCTTCTTCTCCTTCTGGCGCCGCAGCGGTTCAAGGGCCAGAAACCCATCATCTTCGCGGGGTTCGCGGCCTTCTTCATCGTCCTGATCACCTATCCCTTCCCGTCCACTTCCCCCGACCTCAAGGTCACCGTTCTCGACGTCGGGCAGGGGGACTCGATCCTGGTCGAGTTCCCCGGCAGCCGCAAGATGCTCATCGACGGCGGCGGGTTCCCGGAAGGCTCGTTCGACGTGGGCGAGAGGGTGGTCTCCCCCTTCCTGTGGAGGAAGGGGATCAAGAGGATCGATGACCTGGTCCTGACGCACGCCCACTCCGATCACCTCAATGGCCTGCCCGCTGTCGCCCGCAACTTCCGGATCGGCGAATTCTGGGAGGCCGAAAGCCCGTTGGACAGCGAAGCTTACCGGGCCCTGGACGGGGCCCTGGGGTCCCGGGTTCCCAGGATAAAGGTCGCCGGGGGATTCGTCCGCAAGGAAAGTGGGGCCGTCATCGAGGCCCTTTACCCGCCGGAGGGCGGGGACGCCAACCCCCGCTTCGTCGAAAACGACCGGTCGATCGTCCTCAGGTTGACCTTCGGCGGGGCGTCCTTCCTCCTGCCCGGAGACGTCGGGCAGAAGGCCGAGGCCGAGGTCCTGGAAGCGGTTCCTGATATCAAGAGCCTGGTGATGAAAGTGCCCCATCACGGCAGCGACTCCTCGAGTTCAGCCGGGTTCCTGGCGGGAGTGTCGCCGGAATACGTGGTCATCACGGTCGGGGAGGACAACCGCTTCGGCTTTCCGGCCCCTGCGGTCCTGGACAGGTATGTCCGGACCGGCGCGCGCGTCTTCCGGACGGACCTCGACGGGGCCGTCGAGTTCTCCACGGACGGAGATCGGCTGCGTGTCCGGACGGCGGCACAAGGGGTTCGGGAGCCGCGGGCGCCCGGGAAATTGAAAGATTGACAAACCCTTCCCTTCGTCCGATAATATCCATAAGGACCATGATGACCAAGAAGATCTTAGCCGCTCTCTTTCTCCCTCTTTTGATGGTGTCCTTCCTCAGCGCCCAAAGCCTGGCCGAACTCTCCAAGAAGGAAAGAGAACGGCGGGCCGCCGCGAAGGGGAAAACGACCATCGTAACCAACGACGATCTGGGTAAGATCAAGAAGAAACCGGCCGTTTCGGCCGGCCAGCCTGCCAAGACCGGCGAAGAGAACCTAGCCGAGAACCCCGAAGCCGCCGAGGCCACGACACCTCCGGAAGGTGAAAACGGCCAAGCGCAGCCGGCTCCTCCCGAGGAGGCCCCGCCGGCCGGCCAGGAGCCTGTCCTCACCGATCAGCAGTTCAACGCGAGGAAAACCGAACTCGAGGACCAGTGGAACAGGGCCCAGGAAATGGTGGACCTCCTGACCATGAAGATGAACGGGCTCTGGCAGGAGTTCTACAGCCTGGACGACATGACGGCCCGGGACCGCATCCAGCAGCAGATCAGCGAGAATTACGAAAAGCTGCTCAAAGCCCAGCAGGACGAAGCCAAGACCAGGGAAGAGCTCGACGCCTTCATCGCCAACACCAAGCGGGAAGGCGTGCCCCAGATCTGGATCCGCTGACGTCCGCAGGCCCGGCCGGCCTCCCCCTTACCGGAAGTAAATGACCGAAACCTGTATTCCCAGCTTCCTCTGATCGGTCGAACCCCGGGCGACCTGGGCGGGGATGAAGACCTTGTCCGTGGCGATGGTTAGCCTGAACTCGTTCTTGTCGCCGAGCATGTCCTTTTTGACGTCATAGGACTTGTCGAAGTTTCCCGCGGCCGGGATGAACTCGTCCAAGACCATGTCGTTGATCTTGACGATTATCTTCTGGTCCTTGACGGCGTCCATGTTGAGGCTGCCTTTGATGACCAGAAGGGCGTCGCGCCGCGGGTTGTCGATGAGGCACCGGGCCTCTTGCGCCGTCCACCTCCACCGCTTGAGGAAGGACTTGGAGTCGGCTTCCTGTTCGTACCAGCCATCCTCGTAGATGATTTCCGGGGTGTCGGGAGGCTGGGGCCCGACCGTCAGGCTCTTTTCGAGGACCTGGACCTTCGATTTTCCGCTCCGGTCGTAGGGAGAATAGAGCCCGACGGAAATCTTGAGGGTCTCATCGCCCTTGAACTGCGGGTCGAATTCATCGATGAAGGTAGGGATGAAGATCCGGTGTTTGAATGAATACTCTTTGTTGGGTTCCCACTTGGAGGTGGGGACGTCGGGAACATAGTCGTCCTGGAAGAGCATGTTGTTGTTGTGCCAGAAGTGCGCGAAAACGGTGTAGTCCTCGGACATCTTCTGAAATTCCGCCGTCGTCTTCCACTTGTAATCGATGTTCGTGACGAGGCTGTCCGTCAGGTTCTTATCGGAAAAGTCTATGGTGAGCTCGATGCCCTTCACCTGGGCCTTTTTCCTGCAGGAGAACGAGAAAAACGCGGCAATGATCAATAAGAACACCACCATGTTCCGTATTTTCATATTCTAAACCTCCTGAATGAAATGGCCCTTCCGGGGTATTATAATGAATTGACCCGATCCTGTAAAGCACAATCCGTGAACTGGACAGGCACGGACGTCTGTTGTATATTCCGGCATGAATGAAGGCCTTTCTGCTCCTTTTTTCTCCTATCTCGAGGCTCGTCTGCCGGATCAAGGACGACCTTTACGCCAAAGGGAACCTCAAGCCCGGGAAGGCGCCCCTGCCGGTCGTGAGCGTCGGGAATATCTCTTTCGGGGGCTCGGAGAAAACCCCATTGGCGATGGAGCTTATCGCCCGCCTCCTCCACCGGGGATGGAGGCCGGCCCTGGTCTCCAGGGGGTACAGGGGAGAATGGGAGAGAGAAGGGGGCGTCCTCTCCGACGGGACCGGGCCCAAGGGGACCTGGCGGCAGGGCGGCGACGAGCCTTATATGGTCGCCCGCAGATATCCCGCGGCCGGGGTTTTTGTCGGCCGGGACAGGCTCGCGTCCTGCCGGAAGGCCCATGAGCTCGGATTCACGGCCGTGGTCCTGGACGACGCGTTCCAGCACCGGCGGCTGGAGAGGGACCTGGACATCGTCCTCTTCGATCCCCGCAAAAAGCTCGCCCTTCGCGAGGGCATTTCTTCCCTCAGGCGGGCCGGCATCATCCTGGTCAAGGATTCGGCGCCGCCGGGGACGATGGGATCCCTGAAGGCTTCGTTCCCCGGGGCCGTGGTCTTCGATTACCGGACGACGCCGAAGGCGTTCGTCAGCCTCCTCGACGGAGAGACGAGGCCCCCGGATTCGTTCCGGGGCAAAAGCGTCCTGGCCTTCTGCGGGATCGCGAATCCATCGAGGTTCTCGAACCTCCTGCGGGAGCTCGGGGCCGTCGTCCGCGGCTCTCTCACTTTTCCCGACCACCACCCCTACCCGGCGGCTTCCCTCGAAAAGATCGCCCGGAGCTTCGCCGCGTCCGGGGCCGAGGCCGCCATCACCACCGAAAAGGACGCGGTCAAGATCGCTCCCGCCGGGACCGCCCTCGAAAGGATCCCCCTCCATGCCCTCAGGGTCGGGCTCGATATCGAAGCTGGGTTCTATGACCTCGTCGAGGCCGGCCTCAAGAAAGCGGCCGCCGGCAAGGAGGACCGGGCATGAGGACCCGGGCCGAATACCTGGCATTCCTGGCGTTGAAGTCCTTCTTCTTCCTCCTCCCCCGTTCCTGGTGCCTGGCGCTCGGACGCTCCCTCGGAACACTCGCCTTTCATCTCGACGGCCACCATCGCGGGATCGCCCTCAGGAACCTCCGGACGGCTTTCGGCGCGGAGAAGCGTCCGACGGAGCTCCGGGCGATCGCAAAAGCATCCTTTCAGCACTTCGGCCAGGTCATGACGGACATCTTTAAGCTCTTCCACTTCGACCCGTCGAGGATCCAAGAGCTCGTCGCCGTGGAGGGCTGGGAGAACCTGACGAACGCGATCGCTCTCGGCAAAGGGGTCCTCGTCTTCTCCGCCCACATCGGGAACTGGGAGCTTGGCGCGCTCATGATCTCTAGGGCCGTGAAGCTCAATGCCGTCGCCCGGGCCCTGGACAACCGGCTCATAGAGGAGGAGCTCGTGAGATTCCGGAGGAGAATGGGCGCCCATGTCATCTACAAGCAGCAGGCCTCGCGCAAGGTCCTCCAGGCCCTCAAGAACGGGGAGGCCGTGGCCATCCTCGTCGACCAGAACGTCCTCCGCGTCCAGGCGGTCTTCGTGGACTTCTTCGGCCGGCCGGCCGGAACGACCCCGGCCCTGGGCACTTTCTCGCTCAGGACGGGAGCTCCCCTCATCCCGTCCTATTGTCTGCCGGCCGCGTCCGGCCGCTACCGCCTGAAGATCCTCCCGGCCGCGTCCATCGTCCTCGGCGGGGACGCCGAGACGAACGTGTTGAAAATAACCCAGACATGCACTAAGATTATCGAGAACGAGATCCGGGAGAATCCCGGGTTCTGGCTCTGGTTCCATGACAGATGGCGATCGAGGCCGAAAGAGGAATATGATCATCAAGACCAAACTTCCTGAAGAGACGGCCCCGTCGCGGGCCGGGAAACGCGGGCCCGACGAGCTCCGCCCGGTCCTCATCCGGACGGACTATTTCGATTTCGCCGACGGCTCCGCCTACATCGAGATAGGAAGGACCAAGGTCGTCGCGGCCGCCACGATCGACGAGAAGGTCCCGCCGTTCCTCAAGAACTCCGGAACGGGCTGGGTGACCGCCGAGTACGCCATGCTCCCCTGCGCCACGGAAAAGAGGACGCCCCGCGAGCGGACGGTCGGCAGGATCTCGGGGCGGACTCAGGAGATCCAGCGGCTCATCGGCCGGTCCCTCCGGAGCGTCACCGACCTTCCCGCCCTCGGCGAGACGACGATCACCGTCGATTGCGACGTGCTCCAGGCCGATGGGGGGACGCGCGCGGCCTCGGTCACGGTCGGCTGCGTGGCCCTGGCCCTGGCCTTGAAAAAGCTCCTCGACCAGGGCTCAGTCGAGGCCATGCCCCT
>JALHVH010000176.1 GCA_022867105.1 Candidatus Aminicenantota bacterium | reverse complement strand
TATTTCCAGGACTCGACGTGCGGCATCGGGCCGATCTCCTCGAGGGCCTTCTCCAGCTCTTCCGGCTTGAGCGGTCTTCCGTGCCAGCCGTTCTTATCTTCTATGAAGGAGACCCCCTTCCCCTTGATCGTCCGGGCCAGGATGACGGTGGGAAGGCCCTTTTTCCCGATCGCTCCCAGGGCCACTAGGATTTTATCGATCCTGTGGCCGTCGACGGCAAAGACGTCCCAGCCGAAAGCCCGGAACTTGCGGGCGTAGGCTTTGATGTCGTGCTGGTGCATCGTCGGGTCGGACTGGCCAAGCCTGTTGATGTCGATGATGGCGCAAAGGTTCTTGAGCTTCAGGTTCGCCGCCGAGTTGGCGGCTTCCCAGACCGAGCCCTCGGCGCATTCGCCGTCGCCCATCAGGACGAACGTCCTGGCCGGGGACTTGGCCAGCCTCTGGGCGGCGGCGATCCCCACGCCGACGGACAGCCCCTGTCCCAGCGAGCCCGTGGCCGCTTTCACCCACTTGACGCGGGGCGTCGGATGGCCCTCGAGGTCGCACCCGATCTCCCGCAGGTCCCTGAGCGACTCCAGCGGCAGGATGCCCGCTTCGGCATAGGCCGCCCAGAGGATGGGCGCGGCGTGCCCCTTCGACAGGACGAATTCGTCGTTGGCCCAGTCCACGGGGTCGTTGACGTTGTACCTCATCTCGCTGAAGAACAGGCAGGCCATGAGGTCGGCCGCGGACAGGCAGGTCGTGGGATGACCCGAACCGGCCCGCGTCGTCATCTTCAGGGAATGAATGCGCAGTTTCCCGGCGATCTGTTCCAGGATCTCCGTCTTCGTCATGTTCGAGGGCTCCTTACGGATTGTTTCCCGATCCAACGCGCTCGGGTTGACCATTATAATCTCTTTCGCTCCGCCGAGACAATATCTGGACTTGCCGAGCGGCCGAACCTCGGATAAGACAGGATCGAAATGGACGCCTCGAAGATCCACGATATGGAGATCGGGTTCGAGCAGGTCCACCTCCAAACCCTCCTGGAGATCAGGGACCCCGCCCTCCAGAAATTGTTCAGGGCTCTCTCGACCCAGGACGGCGAGCACCGGCAGCGGCTGGAAATGATCCTGCAGTCTCTCTGACAGCTTACCTCAAAAGGTTGAGGCCGGATCACACGATCGGCCACGAACGGGGAAAGAAGACCTTCTCGTAGAGGGCCAGGGCGTAGCTGTCGGTCATCCCCGCGATGACGTCCGCCGCCCGCGTTTCCAGGGGGTCCCCGGCCGGATAATCCTTCACGTAGCCGGCGGGATGCTCCAAGGTGTAGGCATAAAGGTCCTTGAGGATCTTCTCGGTCTTGATCAGCTCCTCCCGAGCCGCCGGGCTGAAATAGACGTTCTCGTAGAGAAAATCCCTGAGCTCCTTGACCGCCTTCATGATCCGGTCGCTCATGGCGATCTTCGCCAGGCCCGTCGTCAGGCTGGATTCGACGGCATCCATGACCATCCGGTCGATCCGGGTGGCGTGCCACTTGCCCAGGGTCTTGACCAGGTGCGGCGGGACATCCTCTTCCCTGATGATGCCGGCCCGCGTCGCGTCATCGACGTCGTGGTTGACGTAGGCGATGACGTCGGAGACCCGGACGATCTGGCCCTCCAGGGTCTCCGGCATGTCCGTGACGTCCTCGTCCAGGATCTCTCCCCTGCCCTTGGAATGCTTCGAGATGCCGTCCCTGACCTCGACGGTGAGGTTCAGCCCCTTGCCTTCATATTCGAGCTTCTCGACGACGCGCAGGCTTTGTTCCGAGTGGTGGAAGCCGCCGGGAAGGAGCTTGTTCAGGGTCGCCTCCCCGGAGTGCCCGAACGGCGTGTGGCCCAGGTCGTGGGCAAGGGCGATGGCCTCGGTTAGGTCCTCGTTCAGGCGCAGGGCCCTGGCGATGGTCCTGGCGATCTGCGAGACCTCGAGAGTGTGGGTCAGGCGCGTCCGGTAGTGGTCGCCGAAGGGAGACAGGAAGACCTGGGTCTTGTGCTTGAGGCGCCGGAAGGACTTGGAATGAATGATGCGGTCCCGGTCCCTCTGGAAGGCCGTCCGGATGGCGTGCGGCGATTCGGCCCTCGCCCGGCCTTTCGAGTCGCGGCTCAAGCAGGCCTTGGGCGAAAGGACCTTCTTTTCGACGGCTTCGATGTCTTCCCGGATGCTCACGACGGCCTC
>JALHVH010000175.1 GCA_022867105.1 Candidatus Aminicenantota bacterium | reverse complement strand
GTTTTCGGGCATAACGTCAGCCACTCGCACAAGTCTTCTCCTAAGAAGTGGAAGCCCAACCTCCAGCACGTTAAAGCCCAAACGCCTAAGGGTGTCAAGCAGATCTGGGTTTGTACGCGCTGCCTTCGCTCGGGGAAGGTCCCCAAGGCCCACTGAGGGACCCCTCTTCAGATCCTTTCCGCCGAAGAGATCTCCTTTACTTGTCCCAACCCCTCTAAGATCCCGTCCAGGTGACGGATGTCACGGATGACCAACTCCAGGTTGAGGTTCGCCCGGCCGTCGGCGAAGACCGCGATCTCGGCCTTGGTGATGTTGCCGTCGAGCTGGGCGATGAGGGTCGCGACCTTGGCCAGCACCCCGGGGGAGTCCACGGCCCGAATGAGGAGCTTCGCCTTGAAAGGCCCCTCAAAGGAATCGTCCCAGGCCACCTCCACCATCCTCTGGCCGTCCAGAACCTCTTTGCTGACCAGGGGGCAGCGCAACGAGTGGACCGTGATCCCCTTGCCGACGGTGATATAGCCAGTCACGGGCTCTCCCTTTATGGGGGAGCAGCACTTGGCCAGGCTGATCGTCGGGTCGTCCAGACTTTTGACCAGGATGCCGGGAGACGGCTTCCTGGTGACCTTGGAGACCACGCGCTCGAGGAACGTCGCCTTCCTCCTCGGCGGTATCCCGGAGGCGGGGGACAGCCTCTCCATGAAAGGCTTGTCGATGACGACCTTGCCCATCCCGGCGTGCCGGTAGAACTCGTTCATGGTCCCGATCCTTTTGTTCAGGACCTCGGACAGGCGACGGAGCAGGTTCTCTTCTTTTTTCAGCTCTGCGGGGAGCTCGTATTTCCCGAGCGCCCTCTCCCAGAGCTTCTTTCCCAGGAGGAGGCTCTTGGCCCGGCTCCTGGCGTTCAACCAGCGTTTGATCTGGTGCCGGGCATCGGAGGTCGCGGCTGCTCTGAGCCAGCTCCGGTTGGGGGTTTTCTCCGACGAGGTGATGATCTCCACGATGTCCCCGGTCTTGAGGGGCGCCTTCAGGGTGACGAGGCCCCCGTTGATCCTCGCTCCCGAGGCGTGAAGACCGATCTCCGTGTGGATCTTGAAGGCGAAATCGAGAGCGGTCGCCCCAGGGGGCAGGCTCACGACCTTCCCCTTAGGCGTAAAGACGTAGACCTCATCGGGGATGAGGTTGGTCTTCAGGTTCTTCAGGAATTCCCGGGGGTTCTTCTGCTCCTCGTAGAGGGCGGCCATCTCCCTCAGCCAATGCAGGCGTTTGTCGTCCTTCATCAGGTCCTGGGGGGCGCCCTCCTTGTACTTCCAATGGGCGGAGATCCCCTCCTCGGCCAGGCCGTGCATCTCCTTCGTCCGGACCTGGACCTCGAACGTCTTCTTCTCCTCGGTGATCACGGTCGTGTGGAGGGCCTGGTAGAGGTTGGGCTTGGGCATGGCGATGAAGTCGCGGAACCGCTGGGGCAGGTGGGGCCAGTGCTGGTGGATGATGCCCAGAGCGGCGTAACAATTCTTGACCGAGTCCGTGATGAGCCGAAGGGCCATGAAGTCATAGACCTGGTCGAACCCGATGTCCCGCCGCTTCATTTTGCTCCAGACGCTGTAGAGCCGTTTGATCCGGACCTGGATCTCCGCCGGGATGCCGTTCTCCTTCATCAGGCCTTCGAGCGTCTTCCGGAACTGCCGGGTATCCTTCTCGGCCGTCTTCATCTGGGGCCCGACCAGCGAGACCACCCTGCGATACTCATCCGGGGCGACATAGGAGAAGGACAGGTCTTCAAGCTCGGCCCGGATCCTTCCCATGCCCAGCCGGTTGGCGATAGGGGCGTAGATCTCGAGGGTCTCCCGGGCGATCTGTTTCTGCTTCTCCCCGTCCAGGAACTTGAGGGTCTTGAGGTTGTGGATCCGGTCGACCAGCTTGATGAAGATGACCCGAAGGTCGTCGGTCATGGCTAGGATGATCTTGCGGATCGTCTCGGCGCGCCGGGCCTCGGGCGAGGCCTCCTGGAGGCGGCTGATCTTCGTCACGCCTTCGACCAGGGCCGCGACCTCCTTGCCGAAGGCCTCTTTGATCTCGGCTGCGGTCACGTCCGTGTCCTCGAGGACGTCGTGGAGGAGGCCGGCGACGAGGGTGGTTTTGTCGAGGTTCATGTCGGCCAGCATGGCGGTGACCTCGAGGGGGTGGCCTAAATAGGGCTCTCCGGAGCGCCGGACCTGTCCTTTATGGGCCCGGGCCGCGAAGACGTAGGCTTTCTGAAGGACAACCGTGTCCTTTTCACCGAGGCGGGGCGAAACCTTCTCGAGGATGTCGTCAAAGCGGATCACGGACGTTTTCCCTCTCCCGGCGCGCCTTCTCGCGGCGGAGGATCCACTGCACGGCGTCCAGGAGATCGGGGGCGGCGTAGGCCGGCTCGAGGCCCTCATCCTTGAGCTTGGCGAGGGAGCCGCGGCCGTACCCCGTGAGGACCAATACGGGCGTTGCCCCGATCGCCAGTCCGAACCGGATGTCCTCGACCTTGTCGCCGACCATGTAGGAACCTTCGAGGTCGAGGTCGAGGGCCTCCCGTGCCTTCAAGGCCATTCCCGGGAACGGCTTGCGGCAGGCGCAGTCGACGCCCGATTCGGGCGAGGCCGAAGAGATAAAATGGGGGCAGTAAAAGATGCCGTCCAGGCGCGCGTTTTCGGCCTGGAAAGCCTTCGCCATCTTTTCATGGACGACGCGGAGGTCATCCTCCGTGAAGAAGCCCCGGCCGACCCCGGACTGGTTGGTGATGACGACGGCCGCGAGGCCGGCTTCGTTGATCCTCCGGACCGCCTCGAAACTGTAGGGGTAGATGCGGACCTGGTCGTAGCGCCCGGGGTAACCGACGTCCTCGTTGATCGTCCCGTCCCTGTCCAGAAAGACCACCCGGCGTTTGTTCATAGGAACCCTTCGGCCGCCGAGAAGACCTCCTCGGGCCCTATCCCGGTCATGCACCGGTGGTCGTAAGGGCAGGATCGGTAGGTGCAGGGCCAGCATGGGACGTCCTTTTTCAGGACCACGGAAGGCCGCCGGGAGGGGCCGGTCGCCTTCGGGTCGGTCGGGCCGAAGATGGCGACGACGGGAACGCCGAGAGCGCCGGCGATATGCATGGGGCCGGTGTCGTTGGTCACGAAAACGCGGCCCAGGCTGATGAGGCCCATGAGTTGGCGCAGGTTCGTCTTCCCCGTAAGGTCGAGCGGCTTCCTCTCCAGTCCGGAAGCGATGGCCGCGGCGATATCGGCTTCTCCGGCCGCGCCGACGAGAAGGATTTCGGCGTTCTTTCTCGCTTGGAACAGGCGGGCGAGACCGGCGAACCTTTCGGCCGGCCATCTTTTGGCCGGGCCGAAGGCGGCCCCGGGATTGAGGACGACGAGAGGGCGGGCCGGATCGCGCCCGGCTTCGGTTATCGCTTTTTCGGCGGCGGCCTTTTCTTCTTCGGAGAGATGCAGGTCGATCGTCCCGGCCGGGGCCTCGATCCCGAGGCCCGCAAGGAGGTCTCTGTAGTAGTCCGTCTGGCGGCGGGTCTCGCCTCCTTTCTTCAGGGGGACGCTCCGCGACAGGAGAAGGCCCCGTCCGTCCCGGGCGTATCCCCAACGCTCCGGGATCCCGGCCAAGCGGAAGACGAGGGCCGATGAAAAGGAATTGGTCAGGAGGAGCCCGGCGTCGAACCCGTGTTCCTTGAGCCTGGAGCTCGCTTCGCGCAGGCTCTTCAGATCGCGGACCGCGGGGAGCGGAACAAGCCCCTTGATCCCGTGCCAAGGAGAGAAAAGGTCTCCGACCCATTCCCTGGCGGCGGCCCAAAGCTCGGCCCGGGGGAAGTTGGCCTGGAGCGCCTTCAGGACCGGCAGGGCCATGACGGCGTCCCCGATCCAGTTGGGCATCCGGACGACGATCTTCATCACCGGCATTTTAACATAGGAGAGCTGGACAGGCTAGATAGGACCATAAGAAGAGTTCGCCTGTCTATGTGCTCGTGGCGGGGGGAGTGTCCTTGGCCGGCGTTTCCTTGGGTTTTTCGGGCTTTTCCTTGGGCTTGTCTTCCTTGTCCGTGATGTTCTTCTGGGGGTAGTCTGTGATATAGAAGCCCGAGCCTTTGAACTGGATGGCGGGCGACGAGATCAGCTTCTCGAGGGCGCCGCCGCACTTCCGGCATTTCTGGAGAGGCTTGTCCCTGACCTTCTGCAGGGCTTCGATGCGGGCCCCGCATTTCTTGCATTTATACTCATGAATAGGCATGTTCGTTCTCGACTTGAATAAGGACGCCTATTATAGCATATCTTCCCGGGCCTCTTCCATTTCGCGCGGCTTTCTGGCAGCCATGCTTTTCGTGTGAGAAGGAATTCAGGCGCGGGGAATGAAGCGGAGAACGGGATAGGTCAGGTAACGAGGCTCACGACATACGTGACGGTGAGCACGGTCAGGACGGCGACGGTGGCCCAGGAGATGATGTTGTAGGTCCGCTTGTTGGCGTATTCGCCCATGAGTTTCTTATTATTAATGAGGAGAAGCATGAAGATGAGGATCGCCGGCAGGACGATGCCGTTGACGATCTGGGAGATGTACATGACCGAGAACAGGGGGATCCTGGGGAGGAGGATGATCCCGGCGCCGAGGAAGATGAGGAGGGAGTAGAGTCCGTAGAATTGCGGCGCCTCGGAGAATTTCTTGTTGACCCCGTTCTCCCATCCCATGCCCTCGCAGACGAGGAAGGCCGTGGACAGGGGAAGGATCGAGGCCGCGAAGAGCGAGGCGTTGAGGAGGCCGAAGGCAAAGAGGGCCGAGCAGTACTTCCCGGCCAGCGGCTTGAGGGCCAGGGCGGCGTCGGCGGCCGTCTCCACCCGGATCCCGGCCTTGAACAGAGTCGCCGCACAGGTCAGAACGATGAATCCGGCGACGACGGTCACGACGATGCTCCCGAAGATGACGTCTAGGCGGGAGTTCTTGTAGTCCTTGGTCATGACGTTCTTCTCGACGATCGAGGCTTGAAGGTAGAACTGCATCCAGGGCGCGATCGTCGTCCCGACGAGGCCGATGATCATCCCCAGCCGGCCCGAGGAGAAATCGAACTCCGGCTGGACCAGGCTCTTCCCGATCTCCCCCCAATCCGGACGGGAAAGGAACCCGGAAATGATGTAGGTGAAGTAGAACAGGCAGGCGTAGAGGAAGATCTTTTCCACGGACCTGTAGGTCCCTTTGACCACGAGGAGCCAGACCAGGACCGCGCCGACCGGCACGGACACATACTTGGAAATGTGAAAGATCTCCAGGCTGGAGGCGATCCCGGCGAATTCAGCGATGACGTTGCCGAAATTGGTCAGGACGACCCCTATGAGGACGTAGACCGTGACCTTGACCCCGAAGCGCTCCCGGATGAGGTCCGACAGCCCCTTGCCGGTTACGACCCCCATGCGGGCGCTCATCTCCTGGATGATGACCAGGGCGACCATGATGGGGATGAGCGACCAAAGGAGGTTGTAGCCGAAGTGCGAGCCGGCCATGGAGTAGGTGGCGATGCCGCCGGCGTCGTTGTCGACGTTGGAGGTGATGATCCCAGGTCCCGCCACGGCCATAAAAAGGAGGAAGCCTTTCCAACGGCGCTTCAGGTTGAATCCCCTCATCGCGCTCCTCTTTCCTTCACAGCTCCTCGGGTTTGGCCTTCACGATGTCCTGAAGGGTGATGATCCCCTGGAGGGCGTTCTCTTTGTCCACTACGGGAAGCTCGATGAACTTGTACTTCGCGAACAGCTCGGCCACGGTCTTCAGGTCGTCGTCGCAATCGACCTTGATGAGATGGGGATTCATGAGTTCCCCCAAGACCTCCTGCTTGTCGCAGAGAAGGAGGTGGCGG
>JALHVH010000174.1 GCA_022867105.1 Candidatus Aminicenantota bacterium | reverse complement strand
TATCGGAGATAACTCGGCCGCCTTGAGAAATTCTTTAATGGGCTTGAAAAAGCCGCATTGGCAGATAGGTTAAGGGGCCGGGACCTGACGTTAGAGTGTGTGCGGACATAGCCTTCGGGCTAGGGGCACGGATAGAAGGGTGGTCCACAAGACCTCAAGAGAAGGCAAGAAAAGAAAGGAGAAGAAAAAAGAAAAAACCGCTTGCGTCACATCATCATAGAAGAAGAGTTTCCTTTTTCTGCGACGCGGTGAATTTCCGCTCTGGACAATAAATCTCCCCTCCTATCCATGCCGGAAGTATATCGTCGACCGGGCGGTGCTGTCAACGAACGAGAAATTTGTGTCAAGGCAACGTGAATATTTCCGCTTTTGTCATGAGCTATGTTCACTCCGGGGGACAGCTCGGGGATCGATCGATATATTGCCGCCAGGGATGGGTTGGAGGCGGGATGTACTTGGGTGGTTTAGGGCGCCTGACGGGTGTGGGCGCGGGCCGGGCTTCTTTTTCCATGATATCCCGATAACGCAGGTCCTTGCCCTCGAAGCGAACGATCATCCGGCCGTCAAAGTGCTCGAGGACCGTCGCCGGACGTCCCAGCATCCTCCGGGAGGGCTCTTGGATGGCGTAGCGCTTGCCCTTCCAGCGGATGAAGTAGCCGTTGTGGATCGTCCGGGCAGCCTTGATGCAGAAGACCTCCTCGAGCTTGACCGCCTTCGGCAGTGGCCGGTGGAGATCGCCCGGCCGCGGGGCCTCCCGCTCGAACGGGCTTATTGACGGGCACCCGATCCCGCGGCCCGGGGCCGCTCCTTCGCAAGGCGTTATCGCCGCGAACTAGCCGGGAGGCCTCTGGCCGTTCCGGCGGGGGGTAGGGCGCGGGGGAGTGATCGGGCCGTCGGCGACGATCCTGATCGGCGTGCCGTCGGGAACGTGTTCGTAGAGCTCGCGGATATCCGGGTTGAAAAGGGCGATGCACCCCTCCGTCCAGTCCTGGAACTCCCTGACGGTCGCGGGATCGGCGTCGCCGACCCGGAGCCCGCTCCGGAGCTGACCGTGGACGAGAAGGTCGCCCCCGAGCCTCGTGCGTTGGGGCGGGCACCGGCCCTCCTTGAGGGCTTCCGCCACCTCTTTGAATTCCCGGGGAGTGATCAATCCTTCCTTGAGACCCCGGCGCGCGTCCGTCAGGTTCGGATAGGAAATCCAGAGGGCCAGGTAGTACGTGCTTCCCGTATGTGCGCAGATGAAGTAGTCCCCTTCCGGGGTCCTCCGGTCTCCCTGACGCATCTTGGCGCCGCGCGGCACGATGCCCAGCTGGACCCTGTAGGCCTTCACCATCCGCCGCCCGACCCAAAGCTCGAGGCGCCTTTGGGCCTTGATGGCCAGCAGCCGGGCCCCCTTGAGCTTTCCGTTCTCCCGGCGGAGGCGGTATTCCCCGATCAGATCCGCGAGAGGACGCTCGGGTCCGTAGAGGGCCGGCTCATATAGAGCGATGGTGATATCCCAAGGCCCGACGCGCTCCGAGGCCGCGGCCGGCGTGGGAAGCGTCTTCGGCCTCCCCGGGCCCGCGGCACAAGCGGCCAGGACTAGCGCCGGTGCCACCACGGCCGCGAACTTGAGGCCGGAGACTTTCATCCTTCACTCCACCCTGATTCGATTATAGCTGACGCCTCCGAGGCCGGCAAGGCGGGCCCCTGGCGAGGCGGAGTCCAATCAGGTAGGATATCCCTTTTGAGACTGATATTTCCGCGGCGTGGCGGATGGCCGTTCCAGGCGTTGAATCTCCCCTTCTGACAGCCGAGCGACGATAAAAAAAGGCAGGTCCGAAAACCTGCCTTGAACAGAACCGGAGAACTCGATGTGTCTACTTGGTGACTTTGAC
>JALHVH010000173.1 GCA_022867105.1 Candidatus Aminicenantota bacterium | reverse complement strand
CATCTCAGCAGTCTGGCCGCGGGGGGGCCGTCCTCACCGGTCCGGGCAGTCAGGGAAGACGACCCGTCAAGGCCGGTCTCTCCTTACGGGGAGAGCAAACTGATGGCCGAGGAAACGGCCTTGAGCTATCGGAACAACCTCCCCGTCACGGTCCTTCGCGTCGCCGCCGTTTATGGCCCCAGGGATGAGGATTTTCTCGTGTACTTCAAATACATGAAGAAGGGACTCCTCCCTCTTTTCGGCCCCGAGAAGAAATATCTCAGTCTCTGCAGCGTTCATGACCTGGTCCGGGCCATGGACATCGCATCAAGATCGGAAGCGGCCGCCGGAGAGGTCTTCAACATCGCCGACGGGAAGCCTTATTCCTGGGAGGACATCGGCCGGTCGGCGGCCGAAGCCATGGGGAAAAAGGTCCTTCCCGTCCGGGTCCCGATGTGGGCCGCATATCTCGCCGCCTCGGGTTCGGAGATCGTCTCGAAGCTCTCCGGGAAGCCAACTCCTCTCAACAGAAGCAAATACTGTGACATGAAGCAGCCCGGCTGGGTGGCCGACGTCGGCAAGGCCAAGGAACTCCTCGGATTCGAGACCGTCCATCCCCTCGAAGAAGCCATCCGCGAAACGATCGAATGGTACAAACGGAACGACCTGCTCTAGGCGCTATTTTTTCTTGAACACCGTCGTCCGGGTCGAAAAGGCGACGGAGAACTTGGACGTCGTCTTGTAGCACCAGTTTTGTCGGGGCGACCTGGCGAAATATTTGATCCTGCCTTCCAGGATGTGTCCGCCGGGCTTGGCGTCCGGGCTGATCGTGAAGGGGACCTCTATGGCCTTGGAAAGGTCGATGGAACTTCCGGTTTTTTCCTCGATCAAGCTGATATTGAGGTCTGAGGCCGTGAAAAAATTCTTCGGAAAGACGATCTCCGGCAAAGGGGCGAACTCAATGATAAAAAATGGCTGGGCGCTCAGGAACACTCCTTCCTGGACCTGAAGTTTGAGGATGATCCTCCCCTCTTCGCCGCGCGAGAGCCTTTTAGGCTGGACCGAACCGTCGATCTTCAGGAGATCGTCGGCCTGTCCGCCCGACCCGAAGCACGTGGCGAAAGCAAACAAAGCAGCCAGCCCTAAGGGCGCACGGAGTTTTGCGCTCTTGTCCATCACGCGGGAATGTTACTCTCCCCGTCCCGTTGAGTCAAGAAAACGGCCGTTCGCCCAAATTGCCGATGGAACTTGCATCTGAGTTCCAGGGATCACACGACGTCGGCGTTACCGCTTCAGAAAGAAGAATCCTATCGGCAACTTAATCTGTCCGGAGAATTTCGCTTTACTTTTTCCGGGCTCCTTGAATATAATATCTCTCTTTACATGAACAGAACATGAACAGAAGAACGGTTATCACGGGGATCGGATGCTTCACGCCGCCCCGCGTCGTCACGAATTCCGATCTCGAAAAGCTCATGGACACGTCGGACGAATGGATCCGGCAGAGGAGCGGGATCATCGAGCGCCACCACGTAGACCCCGGTGTGGGCAGCTCGGAACTGGGTTATGAGGCCGCGATCCGGGCCATCTCCGACGCGAAGATCGAGCCGGGGGACATCGACTTCATCATCGCCGCAACGCTTTCGCCCGACCATTATTTCCCCGGCAATGGGGTCATCGTCCAGGCCAAGCTCGGCCTCGAAACGGTCGGCGCCCTGGACGTCCGGAACCAGTGCAGCGGATTCATCTATGCCCTTTCCGTCGGGGACCAGTACATCCGGGCCGGCACTTACAAGAAGATCCTCCTCGTCGCCTCCGAAGTCCAGTCCACCAACCTCGATTATTCCGACGACGGCCGGGACATGTCGGTCCTGTTCGGCGACGGCGGAGGCGCCGTCATCCT
>JALHVH010000172.1 GCA_022867105.1 Candidatus Aminicenantota bacterium | reverse complement strand
GGGAAGAGTTGGCGGCTGAGGATGGCCTTCTTGAGCCCGTCCCTGATCTCTTCGGCCGTGAGCTCGCCCTTCTCGAGGTATTTCTCCATCAGCTTTTCGTCGCTCTCGGCGATCATCTCGACCAACTCCCGGCCTCGCTTTTCGGCCTCGTCCTTGAAGTTGGCGGGAATGTCCCGTTCGGCAAACTTACCGCTCTCGTCCTTCTCGTAGACGAACGCCTTGCGGTTGACGAGGTCGATGACGCCTCCGAAGTTCTTCTCCTCGCCGATCGGAATCTGGACGGGAACGGCCTGACGGCCGAAAAACTGCCGGACCGACTCGAGCGTCCGGTTGAAGCCGGCGTTCTCCCGGTCCATCTTGCTGATGACGATGATCCGGGGAAGCCCGTATTCTTCGAGCATCTCCCAGACCTTTTCCGTGCCGACCTCGACCCCGGACACGGAGTCGATGAGGACGGCCGCGCCGTCGACGGCGCACAGGCTGGCCCGGGTGTCCCAGAGGAAGTTGCTGTATCCGGGGGTATCGATGATGTTGATCTTGTGGTCCTTGTGGTCGACAAAGCAGGCCGCCGAGCTGATCGAGATCTTCCGGTCGATCTCTTCGGGTTCGAAATCGGTGACGGTGTTCCCTTTGTCCACTTTCGTCAGACGGGAGGTCACTCCGCCGTTGAAGAGGATGGCGGAGGTCAGGGTCGTCTTCCCCGACGAGCCGTGGCCGATGAGGGCGATGTTCCTGATTCTTTCTACCGCATAGTCCTTCATTGAGGAGCCTCCAAAAATGGAAGATATATCATAAGGGAAATCGAGGATTTCCTCAAGAGGGTTGTTTTTTCCATTCAAAATAATCAGGAACGATGTCTGGAAATGAAGAATGGGTGATCGACAAGATCAAATTATGAGATTTTCACGCCGGATTCAGGATTTTAAGACTATATCCCTTTTCCCTGAACAACTTCAGGCATGCCTCGACTACCTGGGAATCGTAAAGGATTCCCTTGTATTTATCGAGCTCCTCCAGCGCCGCAGCGATCCCCGCGGCGGGATGGTAAGGCAGAGGGGAGGCCATGGCCTCCACCACGTCGGAGATGGCAAGAATCCGGGCCTCAAGAAGGATGTTATCGCCTTTCAGCCCCCTCGGGTGTCCGAATCCGTTCATCCGCTCGTGATGCTGGAGAACCATCTCGGCGATGGGATTATCGGGAGCTAACCATCTTGAGCTTTTCCAGGATGTTGGCCAATCCCGAAGGCAGCTCGGACGTGAATTCGACCCTCTCCCCCGTCCCAGGGTGAAAGAACGACAAGCGGTGGGCGTGGAGAAAGAGACGCGGGAACTTGGATTCCTCTTTCCTCCGGCCGTAACGGGAGTCCCCGGCCAGGGGATGTCCGGCCGCAGCCAGGTGGACCCGGATCTGGTGGGTTCGGCCCGTCACCGGCCGGATCTCGAGGAGGCTCATCCCCTGAAACTCCTCCCGGACCTTGTAGAACGTTTCGGCCGGCCGCGGCTTCCGCGTGCGGACCGACATCCTTTGGCCGTGTTTGATGTGACGGCCGATGGGCCGGTCGATGCGGCCCTCGGGGGGCATCTTGCCCCAGGCAAGTCCCAAATAGACCTTCCTGACGTCCCTGTCCTTGAACTGCTTCTGAAGAGAGGCGTAGGCTTCCGGGCTCCTGGCGACGACCATGACCCCGGAAGTCTCCTTGTCGAGGCGGTGGACGATCCCCGGCCGCTCTGCCGGGCCGAGGCCGGAGATCTCGGGAAAACGATAGAGGAGGGCGGCCGCCAGCGTCCCCTCACGGTTCCCGGCGCCTGGGTGGACGACAAGCCCGCAAGGCTTGTCGATGACCACGATCTGGTCGTCGGAATACAGAACGGTCAATGGGGCCTCTTGAGGGTGAAGCTCCGGAGAGGGCTCTTCTCCGACCTCCGCTTCGACCAGGTCATTCTCTCTCAGTTTGTGGCCGGCCTTCTTTGAGGCCGCGTTGACCATCACCTTTCCCTCATCGATGAGCTTCCGGATGCGGGAGCGCGTCAGCCCCTCGAGGCGTTCGGCGAGGTAAACATCCAGGCGCTGGCCCGGTCCGGAGCCGGCGGAAACGACGAATTCCCTTTTAGGCACGTTGGCGTTTTTTCATCACGACTAATAAAAAGGCCCCAGCGGCGATCCCCAGAACGCAGAAAACCTGGGGATAGGACAGGCTGAGGAAGGGCGACGAGCCCTGGATGAGAAAGGCCTTGTCCGGGTGGTCTCCCCTGAAGTACTCGGTGATGAAGCGGATGATGGAATAGTTGATGATATACAGCGAAAAGACCTGACCGTGGTAACTTTTTCTTTTCAAGACAAGATAGAGGACGACGAAGTTGAGGAAGTTGAGGACCGCCTCGTAGAGCTGGACCGGATGGAGCGCCACGTTGAGGGGAATGCCGGTCAGGTCATGGGCATAAGCATTCTTGAAAACCGCCCCCCAGGGAAGTTCGCAGGCGCTCCCGTAACAGCAGCCCGCGGCGAAACACCCGATGCGCCCGAAACCATGGCCCAGGGCCAGGGCCGGGACAAGGATATCGGCCACGTGCCAGGTGGGAATCTTCTTCTTGTGGAAGTACCAAAGGGCGAAGACGACGCCGAACGTCAGCCCTCCCTGGAAGACCCCGCCCGAGCGGGCCAGGCTGAACAGCTCCTTCGGATAGGTCGTGTAATAGGAAAAACTGCCGATGAACAGGATGAGCTTAGCCCCGATCAGGGAGACGATGATGGTATAGAAGGTCGCGTCAAGAAGCTTGGGCGCGTCCAGCCCCTGCTTGCGGGCCTGGGCATAGAGGAACCACATGCCGAGTCCGACACCCACGGCCATGAGGAGGCCGTAGGTATGGAGGGTCAGGGGTCCGAGTTTTAGGAGGACGGGGAGCATGCGGGTTTTCTCCTGAAGAAGCCGGCGATGAGAAGAAGGGCGCCGATGGTGATGCAAGAGTCGGCGACATTAAAGAACGGCCAGTGCCACCGCTTGACGTAGACGTCCAGGAAGTCGATCACATACCCCCGGAGGAGGCGGTCGGATAGGTTTCCCAGCGCTCCCGCCAGGATCATGGACAAGGCGATCTTGGTGAATCTTTCCCCGAGGGGCGTTTTGACGAAATAATAGACGACGAAGCCCAGGGCGCAGAACGATGCCCCGGTGAGGAGGATGAAGACCGGAAGCTTTTCGGAATTCGAGAAAAACCCGAAGATCGCGCCCTTGTTGTGGATGTGCGTGAAATTGAAGAAGCCGGGGACGACGGGGATCGTCTCATACAGGCCTATCTTCGCGGCGACCAGGGCTTTGGTGAGCTGGTCGAGGACGGCCAAAGAAAGGATCAACAGAAGATAGGACGCGTGCCTATTCATTTCCCCATGCCCCCAACGACACCCGAACACCGGGCGCAGAACGTAGGATGGCCGGCGCTCTTTCCGACGGAATCGGACCAGTTCCAGCAGCGCTCGCACTTGGCCCCGCCCGCCTTCTCCACCTTGATCCCGATGTCCTCTCCCCTTGCTTTTGCGAGCGTCACCTTGGAGACGATGAACAGCTCGGCCAGGACCGCCTCGTGTTTCTTCAAGAGCCCCATCTGCCCGTCCGGAACGCTCAGGACCACGACCGCTTCCAGGGAATTTCCGATGAGCTTGGATTCCCTGGCTTTCTCAAGCTCCTTCAGGACTTTCTCCCGGACGAGGATCAGCTCGTCCATCTCCTTGAAGGCTTCCGGATCGAGCCGGCTCTCGTCCGCTCCCGGGAACAAGCCGAGGTGCACCGATTCCTCTTTGCCCTCGAAGGCGGGCATGGCTTCCCAAGCCTCGTCGGCGGTGAAAGGGAGAATGGGGGCCATCAGGGCCAGGGTGTCCTTCAGGACGCGGAAGAGGGCCGTTTGGGCCGACCGCCGAAGGGCTGATTTCTTGCCCGAACAGTAGGCCTTGTCCTTGATGACGTCGAGGTAGAAGGAGCTCAGCTCGACGGTAAAGAAATCGTAGATGGCATGGAAGACGACGTGGAACTCGTAATCCTCATAGGCTTTGAGGACCCGTCGCCGCATGTCCCCCGATTTTTCCAGGATCCAGCGGTCGAGGAGCTGCATTTCGTCCGCCGGCACGGAATCGACGGCCGGCGAGAAGTCGTAGAGGTTGCCCAGGAGGAAGCGCCAGGTGTTCCGGATCTTCCGGTAGGC